>NZ_JBEZGQ010000278.1:0-9024 GCF_040650095.1 Actinoplanes sp. NPDC048791
GGTGGGCTGCCACCTCGTCGGCTGTGATTGAGCCGAAAGCGGAGCCGGACCCGCGCATCGTCGCGTCCAGGGCTGGACGGCGCGAAGCCGCCCGAGCTGGATGCCACCAAGATCGAAAACCGATTCGGTACGGGCACACCATCGTCCCCGCCCCCAGGCGCGGATGCAGCGGCTTCGCGCCGTCCAGCCCTGGACGCGACGATGCGCGGGTCCGGCTCCGCTTTCGGCTCAATCACAGCCGACGAGGTGGCAGCCCACCGCAAGCGCGCAGCAACCCCACCGGGCCAAGCCACCACCCCGCCGCCCACCGCGCCGGAGTCCCGCAGGCCGACCACCCAGCCCCCGAAGTCACCCCCGGCAACCCCGCGAGCAGCCGCCGCAGGCTCCGCCGTGGCCGACCCCCGCACCCCACCGGCCGCCACGCCGCCACCCCGCACAACGGCCACCGCCCGAGTGACGGCCCCGGCCAAGCCCACAGCTCCCCGCCCAGCGGAGAAGCCGTCCCAACCGGCCGCAAACCCGGCCTCAGCAAGCGCCACCGCCCCGACCACCGACCGCCCCGACACCAAGACCCCAGCCAACACCACCCGCGACGCCGCCACCTCAGGTAGCGCGACGCGGGACGCCACAACGCCGGGCAACGCCACGCGGGACAAGGCGACCTCGGGTGGCGCGACGCGGGATGGCGTGGCGCCGGGCGATGCCACGACCTCGGATAGCGCGACGCGGGATGGCGCGACGCCAGGCGATGCCGCGACCTCGGGCGGCGTGACACGGGATGGTGCGACGCCAGGCAGCGCCACGCGGGATGAGACGACGTCGGGTAGCGCGACACAGGATGCCGCGACGTCAGGCGATGCCATGCGGGACGAGGCGACGTCGGGCAGCGCGACGCGTGACAAGGCGACGCAGGAAAGCGGCACGTCGGCCGGCGAAGCTGCCGCCGCGACCGCGACCACAGCGAAGAAGAAGTCCGGCGCGCGCATGCCGTTCGGTCCGCGCCCCGGCACATCTGCCACCGAGGTGTCCGCCGACCCCGACGCTGCGAAGTCGCCCGCAAGCGCAACACCGACGGCCGCCGCAGCTTCGAGTGATGTGGCTGAGAAGGCAGCAAAGTCGGCAGATGCAGGCGCCGAGGCCGCGATCGCCGAGAGTGAGACCAGCAAGACCACCGGCATGGCGGAAGCTGGCCGCGCGGCCACGGATGTGGAGCCGCCCGCTACCGCGAGCACCGACGCCGACGAGCCGCAGAAGCCGGCGACCGAGGCCACGGCAACGGCAGCAGCCTCTGACGCGGCGGAAGGCAAGTCTGTTGCCGATGCGAGCGTGACCGACGCGACGGCGGCAGCCCCGAAGGCCGCTGCTGACAAGGCCGCCCCCTCGGACACGCCCGACTCCGGGATGAGCGAGGCTAGCGATGCACCCGTTGCGCCGGACGCCGTCAAGGCCAGCGACGCGCCGGTAGAGGAAAGCGCCGCAGTCGAGGCGAGGACCAGCGCGCCCGAGACGGGCAGCGAAGCTGCGCAAGCCGTGACTGACGAATCCGAGGCTGGAAGCCAAGCTCCCGAGACCGAGAGCGCTACACCGGAGGTCGTCGTCGCCGAAGCAGGCGACGGGACAGAGACGAGCGCCTCCGCCAGCAACTCTGGAACCGGGACAAGCAAAAAGCCGGCTGACGAAACGACCGCCGGCCGGACGGGCCTCGGCGCCACACGCCCGGGTGCTGGTTCGGGCACGAAGGCGTCCCGCAAGAAGGGCAAGGGCCGCACGGCGGCAGCGACCAAGCCGAGCGTTGCGACAGCAGCCCAGAGTTCCCCCAGCGAGGCGGGCAACGCCGACCAGGCGCCGGAGGCCGACAAGGCAACGACCAGCACCGACGCTGATCCGAAGACCTCCAGCACCGCGAGTGCCACGGCACCCGCGGATGACGCGATCACGCCGGGCGATGACACCGCGAGCTACCAGCCCGCCGCAACTGACGGCTCAGAGGACGCCAAGGCAGCCGCCGTCACGAAGCCGGCCAAGGCGACGACCGCGGCTCCGACAGCCAGCACGCCCGCCCCAGCCAAGAGCGACGCCGGCCGTACCCGGGTCATCAAGCCGGCCGGCACCCCCACCAAGACCACCGCCATCCCGGCTGCCCGCACCGGCGCCGCCGCCAAGGCCGCCGTACCGGTCTCCGGTGCCCCCGGTTTCGGTCAGCCGACCCGCCCGGCCTGGCAGCCGATGACCGTCCGCGCGCCTTCTTCCGGCGGTCGTGGCATCACCGTTTTCGGCACCACGCTTACCCGTCGCCAGACCGTGATCGCCATCGGTGTGCTGGTCGCCGTACTGCTGGCGCTTGTTGTTCTTGTGCCTCGGGCTTTCGGGGACGAGGAGGATCAGACGCAGGACAACGGTCGGAAGGGTGGGGTTGCGCCGGTTGCGTCCGGTAAG
The DNA here is from genome assembly GCF_040650095.1 of Actinoplanes sp. NPDC048791. Taxonomy (NCBI): domain Bacteria; kingdom Bacillati; phylum Actinomycetota; class Actinomycetes; order Micromonosporales; family Micromonosporaceae; genus Actinoplanes; species Actinoplanes sp. NPDC048791. The sequence goes on from NZ_JBEZGQ010000278.1 coordinate 2,437, forward strand.
CCGTCCGCCGCGCCGAGTTCTCCGGCGGGCGCGGCGCCGGTGCCGACGACCACCGCGCCGGTCACGCCGAGTGCCAAGCCTTCGCCGGCTGCCAGTAAGCCTGCGTCGACGGGCAAGCTTCCGAAGGGTTGGAAGGTCTACGACGGTGACGGCTATTCGGTGCCGGTGCCGGAGGGGGCCTCGATTCGGGCCGATGGCACCGAGATGTACTTCTCCAAGAACAACCGGCTGCTCATCATCGACCACTCCGAGCAGCCCAAGTCCGATCCCGTGGCCGACTGGAAGCAGCAGGAAGCGGATCGGCGGGGGACGAAGTACAAGAACTATCAGCGGATCCGGCTGGATGGGCTCAACTATCTCGGCAAGGCCGCCGACTGGGAGTTCACCTACACCACGGTGAGCGGCAACCCGCAGCATGCGATCAAGCGGGGATTCATCACCACGCCCGGCAAGCAGGCCTACAGCATCTCCTGGTACACGTCGCCGGAGGACTGGGCGGCTTCGCAGAAGGATCTTCAGGTCATCTACCAGGGGTTCAAGGCCAACCGGTAGGCCTCCAGGTGTGAGTGACGGGTGAATGGGTATTCATCGGTCACCACGGATGGAGGTGCAAGATGATTCGACGACACGGCAGTAGGCCCACGATCGCTTTGTGGATGCTCGTCGCGATCGCCGACGTCGCGCTTGTCGTGGCGACCGCCAGTGCGCTGGTCGTGATGATGGTGCTGGCCGGCGCGATGATCGTTGCCGGAGCGGTTGCCGGCCGCCTCATGCTGCAGCGGCGCGCCGTCCCTCAGCAGGAATCTGTGCTGCGCCGCCGCGCCTAGTCCTGCGCTGATCGACTACGCTCGCGGGCTGTGTCGATCGACTCGGTAAGTGACCTCTGGGACACCCTGCTCGGTGCCCAGCCGGACCCGCCCGGCCTGCTCGTCCTCGTGACGGCGGTGATCGCGCTGGCCGTGGTCGCCTTCCGGCCGCTGTGGCGGATCGCCCGCAACGCCATCACCATCGCCCACGAAGGTGGCCACGCACTGGTCGCGCTGCTGACGGGCCGCAAACTGCGCGGCATCCGGCTGGAGTTCGACACGTCCGGGCTCACGCTCTCGGCCGGCCGCCCGACCGGGCCCGGCATGATGTTCACCCTGCTGGCCGGCTACATCGCGCCGTCGCTGGTCGGGCTGGGCGGCGCCTGGCTGCTCGGCGGCAACCGGATCACCCTGCTGCTGTGGGTCGCGGTGCTCCTGCTGCTGCTCATGCTGATCAACATCCGGAACGTGTTCGGCGCGGTCTCCGTGCTGGTCACCGGGGCGATCGTCTTCGCCGTTTCCTGGTACGCGACCCCACAGGTCCAGGCCGCCTTCGCGTACGTCGGAGTGTGGTTCCTGCTGATCGGCGGCGTACGCCCGGTCTTCGAGCTGCAGAAGCTCCGCAGCCGCGGCCGGATGCCGGAGTCCGACGCCGACCAGCTGGCCGGCGTCACGCACGTGCCCGCGCTGTTCTGGGTGGGCGTCTTCCTGGCCGTCGACGTGGCCGCGCTGGTCATCGGCGGCTTCATGCTGGCCGGCCAGTGGCTGCCCGCCGTCAGCAACACGCCCTGACTTCGAGTAGCCGAACGGTGACCAGTTGAGTATTTGCTGGTGATGCGCGTCACGGAGGGCCGTCGCTAGCGTCGCTGGCATGGAGGCGCCACCGGGAATCGCGTGGACCGCCGGAGTGGTCGCGTTCATCGCCGCGGTGCCGCTGTGGCGGTTCACCACGCACGCGATCACCATCGCCCACGAGGGCGGGCATGTGCTGTTCGGCCTGCTCATGGGCCGCGGCATCACCAAGGTCACGGTCACCGGGGGCGGTGGCGGGTCGACCGGCTTCCGGGCCGGTGGCTGGCTCGCCATCATGGTGTCGTTCCTGGCCGGCTACCTCGGACCGTCCATCTTCGGCTTCGCCGGCGCCTGGATGCTGGTGCACGACGTCGCGCCGCGGGCCGTGCTGCTGATGAGCCTGGCGCTGATGGCCCTGCTGCTGGTCATGGTCCGCAACTTCTTCGGCTTCATCGCCGTGCCGCTCACCGCCGCCGTCCTCTGGCTGGTCGCCATGCGCGCCGAGCCCGGGGCGCAACTCGTCTTCGCGTACATCTGGGTCTGGTTCCTGCTCATGGGCGGCGTGCGGCAGATCCCCGAGCTGTACCGGCACTGGCTGGGCGACGGCGAACCGGACACGAAGGTGCTGTCGCAGCAGACGGGCCTGTCCACGGCGTTCTACGTGGCGTTCTTCTGGCTCGGCTCGATGGGCGCCCTGGTCTGGGGCGGGGCCCTGATGCTGCGCTACACCGGCTGAGCCGTCAGAGCGGGATGTTGCCGTGCTTCTTCGGCGGCAGGGTCTCCCGCTTGGTCCGCAACGTCCGCAGCGCCAGCGTTACCTGTGCCCGGGTCGCGGACGGCGCGATGACCGCGTCCACGTAACCGCGTTCCGCCGCGATGTACGGGTTCGCCAGCGTGTCCTCGTACTCCTTGATCAGCTCGGTTCGCAGCGCCGCCGGGTCCTCCGCGCCGGCCAGCTCGCCCCGGTAGAGGATGTTGACCGCGCCCTGGGCCCCCATCACCGCGATCTGCGCCGTGGGCCAGGCGAAGTTCATGTCCGCACCGAGGTGCTTCGAGCCCATCACGTCGTACGCGCCGCCGTACGCCTTGCGGGTGATCACCGTGACCTTGGGGACGGTCGCTTCCGCGTACGCGTAGATCAGCTTGGCCCCGCGCCGGATGATGCCGTCCCACTCCTGGCCGGTGCCCGGCAGGAAGCCGGGCACGTCCACGAAGGTCAGCACCGGGATGTTGAAGGCGTCGCAGGTGCGCACGAAACGCGCCGCCTTCTCGGACGCCGCGATGTCCAGCGTGCCGGCGAAGTGCATCGGCTGGTTCGCCACGACGCCGACCGGCCGGCCCTCGACCCGGCCGAAGCCGATCACGATGTTCTGCGCGTAGAGCGGCTGGACCTCGAGGAAGTCGTCGACGACGGTCTCCACCACGCGCTTGATGTCGTAGGGCTGGTTCGCCGAGTCCGGGATGAGCTGGTCCAGGCCGCGGTCCGCGTCCGAGACGTCCAGCGAAGCGGGCAGGTCGAAGGTGGTCGGTTCGTCCAGGTTGTTGCTGGGCAGGTACGACAGCAGCGCGCGCACGTAGTCGATCGCGTCGTCCTCGTCGCTGGCCAGATAGTGCGCGTTGCCGCTGCGGGAGTTGTGCGTGCGGGCGCCGCCCAGCTCCTCCATGCCGACGTCCTCGCCGGTCACCGTACGGATGACGTCCGGGCCGGTGATGAACATGTGCGAGGTCTGGTCGACCATGACGGTGAAGTCGGTGATCGCCGGGGAGTAGACCGCGCCGCCCGCACACGGGCCCATGATCAGCGAGATCTGCGGGATGACCCCGCTGGCCCGCACGTTGCGGAAGAAGATGTCGGCGTACAGGCCGAGCGCGACGACGCCCTCCTGGATCCGCGCGCCGCCGGAGTCGTTGATGCCGATGATCGGGCAGCCGATCTTCATGGCCAGGTCGAGCACCTTGACGATCTTCTCGCCGAACACCTCGCCCAGCGAGCCGCCGAACACGGTGAAGTCCTGCGAGAACACGCACACCTGGCGGCCGTCGACCGTGCCGTGCCCGGTGACCACGCCGTCGCCGTACGGGCGGTTCTTCTCCAGCCCGAAGGCGGTGGACCGGTGCCGGGCCAGGCCGTCGAGCTCCACGAAGGAACCCTCGTCGAGCAGCATCTCGATGCGTTCCCGGGCGGTCTTCTTGCCGCGGGCGTGCTGCTTCTCCACCGCGCGGGCCGAACCGGCGTGCACGGCCTCGTCGGTGCGCCGTTCGAGGTCGGCGAGTTTGCCGGCCGTCGTGTGGATGTCATCCTGCTGCGTCACGTCCTGCTGCGCCGTCACGATGCCCCGTCCTCCGCTCACCCACGCATGCCCGCCGGCCAGGCGGCATTCACGCCGGAGAGATCGTATCCAGGCTCCGGCAGGCGCCACGCGGTGCCCGTACGCGGGGGTGCGACGGAAAGCACGTTTCGCACTCAATGCCCCATTCGTTACAACCCCCGTGACGACATGGATGACCCCCGTCGGCGTGGCGTTGATCGTCGGTGGCATCACCACGCTCATCGTCTTCCGCGCCGCCCTGTTCCGCAGCAGCTCTGAAGACCAGCGCGTGGCCGAGCACGGCGAGACCCGCCGCCGTGCGGATTCCCCAGGTGCCGACGGTACGTCGTCAGGCGCTGGCGGTGCGTTGTCAGGCGCGGGCAGTACGTCGGCAGGCGCGGGCGACGCGTCGTCGAGAGCCGGCGGTACGTCGTCAGCTGCGGGCGGGGCGTCATCAGGTGCGGGCCGGGCGTCGTCAGGTGCGGGCCGGGCGTCGTCAGGTGCGGGCCGGGATGAGGGAGCTCCGAGCCGTAAGCGGCGCCGTGGGCGGGCCGAATCCTCGGCCAAGACCCGCAGGGCGCCGGCTGCTTCCAGCGAGGACGGCACGGGACCGGATGCGGTCGTGCCCGCTCCGCGAGGGGGTCGTCGGGCCGAACCCGGTGCCGCCGAGTCGGCTGCTCCCGCCCCACGCAGTCATGCCGATCCCGCCCCACGCGGTCATGCCGATCCCGCCCCAAGCAGTCATGCCGATCCCGCCCCACGCAGTCATGCCGATCCCGCCGGTCCGGGCCGGTCCGGGCCAGGAGCGGACAAGGCCGGGCGCTCCCGTGCGGGTTCGCGGCGCTTGTGGCCGACCTCGGGTACCCCTGGGCCGGACGTCGACGCCGAGGTCTCCGGCGTGGGGACAGCGCCGGCCGATGATGCGGACGGCCCGGACCGGTCCGTGTTCCGGCGGCTCGTGGACCTCGACGAGGAAGGCGTCCCGGCCCCGGCCGGTGCCGCCCCGACCGATCTCCGGCTGGCGTCGCTGAGCCGGGCCGACGATCCGGGCGAACCCGCCGACCAGGCGGGCGACCCGGAACTGGACATCGACCAGGACCTCGACCGGGCCGCCGACGTCATCGACCCGGCCGAACAGTCCCACGCGCTCGACCTGCCGGGCCTCGGCCTGCTCGGCCTGCAGCCGGCGGACAGTAACTACGACGCTGAACTCTCCGGTCCGTTCGACTCGGTGGCGGGCACCGGCACGTTCCCCGGGCTCTTCGCCGACGTGGCCCTGGAGGACGCCGACGAGACCGGCTTCGTCCCGGTGCCCGAGGAAACCGCCGGAACGGACTGGGCCGAACGCGCCGACCGGCGGTACGGCGACCGGGTCGAGGGCTGGGTCCGGCCCGAGTACCCGGACGAGCCTGTCGCGGGGGAGTACTGGACGCCCGCGCCGGTGGCGTCCTACGAGGCCGAGTACGGCTGGCCGACTCCGGTGGAACGGCTTCCCGAGGTGCCGCCTTACCCGCCGTCGTCCGGGTTCGACGTACCGGTGGAGATCGAGACGGAACCGACCCGGCCGGTGCTGCAGTGGCCGCCGGCCCGCCCGGACGACCGGATCGAGCTGCCGCGCTCCTGGTCCCACCGGGGTGGCGAGACCGGTCCGGCGTTCCGGACGGCGGTCGATCGAGACGGGCCCGTGGGGCTCCGGTCGGTGGCTGACCTGCCGATCGAGGACGTGATGCCGGACGCCGGCGCGCAAGCGGCCGGAGCCGGGACTGCTCTCTCGGCCGGAACCGCCGAAGACGGTGTGGTCTTCTCGGACGCAGCCGCCCACCCGCTGAGCGGCGACGATCTGGTGGAGGGCGTCGACCTGGCGAGCGTTGATGACCTGGCCGAGGGCGGCAGTGATCCGGCGGGCAACAGCCGGTTCGACAGGGAAGCGAACCTCCCGGCCGGCCGGTTCGGCAGCGAGGCGATCGCCCCGGTGCCGGAGGTGACCGGTCGCAGGCGCTTCGACGAGCCCGCTCCCGCCGCCGACGACCGTGTGTTCCTCGGCACGGACGGGCTCACCCTCGCCCCCAACCCCTACGTCCACGAGGACGAGGCCGCCCAGCCCAGCTACAGCCGGGCCGCTCAGGCAGCCCGCCGCCTGGCCGAAAGCCCCGTACAGGACGCCCCGGCCGACGGCGCCGAGCACGGAGGAGCCCGGGAAGACCGGCGGGACGCAACAAGCCGAAGGGACCGCCGGACCAGCCGCGGCCGCCGGGACAGGGACAGCGCACCCCAGGACGCCGGACCTTTGACCGAGGCCCACGCCCCCCGGGCGAACCACCCGGCCCCGGGCGCCTGGCCACCCCCGGCCGCCTACAACGACCGGCCCGCCGACCCACCGCAGCGCACCAGATCCACCAACACCGCCGGCGCCAACCGCGTACCGGTGCGCCGCGGCCCGACCACCGACCAGAGCGGCCCCTACGCAGCCCGCGAGGAAAGCCTGGAAGGCCCCATCTGGACCGTCCCCGACCTGCCCGAAGCCGCCATGCCGGACCTCACCTGGTCCCCGGAGGAAGCACCCGACGACACCCGCAGACCGCGCCGCCCCGCCGTCATGGTGCGTCGCCGGCGTGCGGCCGGTGCCGAGGCGACCCAGGCGCTGCCCCCGATGGAGCCGGCCCGGCCGGATCAGCCGCGGG
>NZ_JBEZGQ010000279.1:0-9018 GCF_040650095.1 Actinoplanes sp. NPDC048791
GCGCAAGCCCGCCGACGGCGTGACCCCGAGCGGGCAGACCTACACCTACACGGCCAACGACATGAGCGTCGGCGACGTCGACGGTGACGGGCAGTACGAGTACGTCGTGAAGTGGGACCCCTCGAACTCCAAGGACGTCTCGCTGGTCGGCTACACCGGACCGGTCTACCTGGACACGTACCGGGCGGACGGCACCCTGCTCTACCGGATCGACCTGGGCGTCAACATCCGGGCCGGGGCGCACTACACCCAGTTCCCGGTGTACGACTTCGACGGTGACGGCCGCGCCGAGCTCATGCTCAAGACGGCGCCGGGCACCAGCGTGATCCGGTACGACGCCACGGGCCGTGAGGTCTCCCGGCGTCACATCACGATGCCCCGCGCCGACGTGCGCGCCGGTTACCGGCACTCCGACGACTACCGGCTCAGCGCGGCCGGCTACCGCGAGTACCTGGTGACGATGTTCCAGGGCTGGACCGCGCACCCCGAGGTGGTGGCCGGGCGCTGGCCGGCGACGCTGGAGGCCGCGTTCGGCATCGCGCCGCGGTACGCGTACCCGCTGTCGCGCGCCGACGCCGAGGCCCTGGTCGACTACTTCATCGACGTGTACGCCCCGTCCCGCAGCGCCCGCAACAACCTGCGCGCGTTCGAGGGCTTCATCCTCGACGGCCCGGAGTATCTGACGGTGTTCGCCGGCGAGACCGGCCGCGAGCTGCAGACCGTGCGCTACAAGCCCGGACGGCACGACGACGGGCTGATGTGGGGCGACTATGCGCTGCCGCGGATCGAGCCGGGCAACCGCGTCGACCGGTTCCTGTCCGGGGTGGCCTATCTCGACGGCCGGCACCCGTCGGCCGTGTTCGCCCGTGGCTACTACACCCGCACCACGCTGGTCGCGTACCGCTGGGACGGCCGCCGGCTGACCGAGAACTGGTACGTGGACAGCGGCTGGACCCCGATGAGCAACCCGTTCAACGACAACCCGCACGGCCGCGACGGCACCGACCCGCGCTACGCCACCCTCACCAACCAGGGCTTCCACTCGCTGAGCGCGGCCGACGTGGACGGCGACGGCCGCCAGGAGATCGTGTACGGCGCCGCGACCATCGACGACGACGGCAGCCTGCTGTACTCCTCGTTCGACACCCTCCCCGAGGGCAGCGCGGCGCCGGGGCAGCGGGTCCGGCTCGGCCACGGTGACGCCATGCACGTCACGGACATCAACCCGGACCGGCCCGGCCTGGAGACGTTCACGGTCCACGAGAACGGCACCGGCGCCCCGTACGGCATGGCCCTGCGCGACGCGGCCACCGGCGAGGTGCTCTCCGGCACGTACTCCGGGCGCGACACCGGGCGCGGAATGATCGGCGACGTGCTGCCGGAGGTCCGCGGCATCGAGTCCTGGGCCAGCATGCCCGGCGGCTCAGAGGCGTCCGGCCTGCACACGGCGGCGGGCGCAGTGCTGCCCGGGCCGGTGCCGGGCACCAACCAGAGCATCCGCTGGGCCGGCGACCTGACCACCCAACTGGTCAACGGCGCGGGCGAGGTAACCCCGACCATCGACGACTGGCGGCGCGGCACTCTGCTGACCGCGACGGGCACGCTGACCAACAACGGCACCAAGGGCAACCCGTCCCTGGTCGCCGACATCCTGGGCGACTGGCGCGAGGAACTCCTGGTCCGCACGGCGGACAGCACGGCGGTCCGGATCTACCTGAGCACCGAGGTCACCGGGCACAAGCTCTACACGCTCATGCACGATCCGCAGTACCGGGTCGAGGTGGCCCGCCAGCAGACGACCTACAACCAGCCGTCGTATCCGGGCTTCTATCTGGCCTCGGACACCGACTGGCGGGACGTGCCGCTGCGCCGCGCGTTGTAATTCCCCGCGGTTCGTGCAACCTTCCGCCGGTCCGGTCTCGTGATTGTCCCGACCGAACGGATAGGGGTGGGCATGAGCGATCGCGACGCGGCGTTCGCCGAGTATTTCGCGGCCCGGTCGGGGGCCATGCGGGGGACGGCGTTCCTGCTCTGCGGGGACTGGCACCGGGCCGAGGATCTGGTGCAGACCGCGTTCACGAAGCTGTACACGCACTGGCACCGGGTGGCGCGGCACGAGGCGCTGGATCCGTACGTCCGGCAGGTGCTGATCCGCACCTTCATCGACGACGGCCGCCGGGGCTGGTGGCGGCGGGAGCGGCCGCGGGAGACGCCGATCGAGCTGGCGGCCCCGCCGGGGTCGGCCGATGACCGGCTGATGCTGTTGCAGGCGCTCGCCGGGGTGCCGCCCCGGCAGCGGGCCGTGCTGGTCCTGCGTTATTGGGAGGACATGTCGGTCGACGAGACCGCGGCTGTCCTCGGCTGTACGGCCGGCACGGTCAAGAGCCAGGCGGCGCGTGGCCTGGACGCCCTCCGGACGTTGATGTCCCACCCCGTCACCGCCGAATGAGAAGAGGCATCGTGAACGAGAACGACCTGCGCGAAGCCATGCGCGCCAGCATGACCCTCACCCCGCCGCCCCCGATGGAGTCGGCCACGGCCCTGACCGCCGGCCGCCGGGCCGTACGCCGGCGGGCGACGCTCGCCGGTGCCGGGGCGACCGCGGCGATGATCGCGGTGACCGCCGTGGCCGTGCCACAGGGCCTGCGGCTCGCCTCGGACGGCGAGGAGACGCCCTGGGCCGGCGGTGGGGTGCCGTCGGCCATGCCGACCCCCTCGGCGGGTGGCGACAGCACCAAGCCGGCCTGGCCGATCGACGGCAACGGCCAGCCGCAGGAGGATGCCACCGCCCGCTCGGGTGAGCGCTACGAGCAGGGCAAGAAGCTCCTCGACGAGCTGCTGGCCGTTGTCCCCGACGGCTGGAGCACACCGACCGGCGAGTCGAAGGACGGCATCCCGCTGCGCGATCACCAGGCCCAGGTGGAGGGTGACAACACCGGAGCGACCTGGGGCTATCTGGCCCAGGCGGCGATTGCCAAGGGTGGCCGGGCGGGGTCGTTGCTGGCCGAGGTGCACACCAAGAACAACGGCCTGCCCACGGAGCCGTGCGCCCTGGCCCGGCAGTTCTGGGGGCTGAAGGGTGACTGCGACGTGGTCACCGTCGGCAAAGCCAAGGTGGGCGTGTCGCGGGTTCCGGCCGGGACCAGCGGGGTGGAGCAGTGGGCGGCCTACCGGTACCCGGACGGCATCGTGGTCTACGTGGCGCAGAGCCGTACTGCCACCAACGGCGAGAACGTCCAGCCGCCGCTGACGAAGCTGCCGCTGACGGCGTCGCAGCTGGCCGCGCTGGCCACCGACGACCGCTTCCACCTCAACTGACGGGGACTCAGGTGCCGCAGAACGTCTGGTAGGCACCGAAGTCCTGCGGTGCCGGTGCGGCGTACCGCTCGAGGTCCGGGCGCTCGTCGTAGGGCTCGCTCACGGCCGCCACCAGCCGCTCCAGCGGATCCAGGTCGCCGTCCGTGGCCGCGGCCAGGGCCTCCTCGACCAGGTGGTTGCGCGGGATGTAGACGGGGTTGACCCGCTGCATCGCGTCGGCGTCCGGGCCCAGGGCGTGCCAGCGCGCCACCCAGGCGTCGACGGCGGCCAGGTCGATGAAGAGGCGGCGGGCCGGTTCGGCGTCACCGCGGGCGGCGCCGGCCAGGGTACGGAAGAACGACGTGAAGTCGACGTGGTCGGCGTGCAGCAGGGCGAGCAGGTCGTCGACCAGCGGCGACACCACAGTGGCGTCGACACCGTCGGGCAGCCCCAGCTTGGCGCGCATACCGGCCGACCATGCCGCGTTGTACGCGGGCCGGAAGCCGCCGAGGGACTCCACCGCGAGGGCGACGGCCTGCTCCTGGTCGTCGTGCAGGAGCGGCAGCAGGGCCTCGGCGAGCCGGGCCAGGTTCCATTCAGCGATGGCCGGCTGGTTCCCGTACGCGTAACGCCCGCCGTGGTCGATGGAGCTGTAGACCGTCGCGGGGTCGAAGGCCTCCATGAACGCGCACGGTCCGTAGTCGATGGTCTCGCCGGAGATCGTCATGTTGTCGGTGTTCATGACACCGTGCACGAAGCCGACGAGCATCCACTGCGCCACCAGCGACGCCTGCGCGGCGACGACCGCCTCGAACAGGGCGAGATACGGCTGCTCGGCCTCGGCGGCGTGCGGGTGGTGCCGGGCGATCGCGTGGTCGGCGAGCCGGCGCAGCAACTCGGCGTCGCCGGTGGCCCGGGCGAACTGGAACGTGCCGACCCGCAGGTGGCTGGCGGCGACCCGGGCCAGCACGGCTCCCGGCAGCGGGGTCTCGCGGTGGACCGTGCGCCCGGTCGCCACCACGGCCAGGGCGCGGGTGGTCGGGATGCCCAGGGCGTGCATGGCCCGGCTGACCACGTACTCGCGGAGCATCGGGCCGACCGCGGCCAGGCCGTCACCGCCCCGGGCGAACGGGGTGCGCCCGGAGCCCTTGAGATGAAGGTCACGGACGGTGCCGTCGGCGTCCACGAGCTCGCCGAGCAGCAGCGCGCGCCCGTCGCCGAGCCGCGGGGAGTAGCCGCCGAACTGGTGCCCGGCGTAGGCCTGCGCGACCGGGGTGGCGCCGTCGGGGACGGCGGTGCCGGTCAGCAGCCGGATGCCCTCGGGGCTGCGCAGCTGAGCGGGGTCGAGGCCCAGCTCGGCGGCGAGCGCCTCGTCGAGCACGAGCAGCCGCGGCTCCGGCGTCTCCTCGGCCTGCCAGGGGATCGCCAGGCCGGCGAGTTCCGTTGCGAAGCGGTTGTCCAGGACGACGGTCGACGGCGGTGCGATGCTCACGCTTCGAGGGTACGTCGGACGGTGTCCGGTTCCGGACCGGCGGCCGAGGAGGTCACACCGAACGTCGGGTATCGCGGCCGACCACGCTCGGTAACACTTGTGGACCGCGGGCAAGGACGCCCTTGAGTGCCCTATGACGGTGCAAAGGGAATGGCCTTGAGTCTGCAGTCACAAACGTACGAGTCCTATGTCCGGCCCTGGCTCGGCGGCCTGTTGCGCTCGTTGCGCCTCGACGTCTCGTACACCCGGGCCGAAGGCAATTGGCTCTATTGTGACAACGGCTCGGGCCCGTCCCGGGTCCTCGACGCGGTCGGCGGGTACGGCGCCAATTTCTTCGGCCATTACCACCCGGAACTGACCGCCCGGCTGACCGGGCTCATCGCCGGCCGGGTCCCGGTGCAGGCCCAGGGCTCGATCCGGTCGATGACCGCTGAGCTGGCCCGGGAGCTGTCCGCCCGGGTCGGTGGCGACGGGGACGAGTACGTCGTCACCTTCGCGAATTCGGGTGCGGAAACGGTCGAGGCCGCGGTCAAGCACGCGGAACTGGCCTGGCGGGAGAACGCGGCGGAACACCAGCAGCGGCTGGTGAAGAAGGCCGCGCAGCTCGTCCGTCAACTCCCGGAACTCGACGACGCCGCGTGGACCGCGTTGCGTGACCTCGGTTATCCGGGGGACCGGCGCACCCGGGCCGCCCTCGACTTTCTCATCGCCCACAATGAGCGGCTGACCGCCGAAGCACCGCAATTCCTGGCCCTGGCCGGTGCGTTTCACGGCAAGACGATGGGTGCGGTTCAGCTCACCCACCACGACGCCTATCGCGGTCCTTTCGACCAGGGCTCGACCCGGTTCGTCGACGGCCCCGCGTCGCTCGCCGGGCACCTGCGCGAGTGCCGACGCACCCGCTACGAGGTCACGGTCTCGGGGGCCGCGCTGGTGCTGCGGCCTCGCCCGTTCTCGACCGTCGCCGCGTTCTTCGTCGAGCCGATCCAGGGCGAGGGCGGCATCCGGGTGCTGACCGCCGACCAGCTGCGGGCCTTCGCCGGCGCGGCCCGGGACGAGGGCGTTCCGCTGGTGCTGGACGAGATCCAGTCCGGGATGGGCCGCACCGGCAGCTTCTGCTTCAGCGAGCAGTCCGGGGTCCGCGGGGACTACGTCCTGCTGGCCAAGAGCCTCGGCGGCGGGCTGATGAAGGCCGGCGCGCTGCTCATCCGGCGGGCGCAGTACCGCCGGCGGTTCGGCGAGATCCACAGTTCCACCTTCGCGGAGGACGACCTCAGCGCGGGCGTCGCCCTGGAGGCCCTCCGGGTGCTCGACGGCGAAGGACTCATGGGCCGGGCCGCGCGGACCGGCGAGTGGCTGCTCGGCGAACTGGAGGAGCTGCGGCGCCGCTATCCCGAGGTGCTGGCGGAGATCCGCGGGGTGGGCCTCATGATCGGCGTCGAGTTCGCCGACCAGTCGGCCAACCCGTCGCGGGCCGTCCGCCTGCTCGACGCGCAGCGGCTGCTCGGCTACGCCCTGACCGGCTATCTGCTGCACGAGCACGGCGTACGGGTAGCCCCCACCCTGTCGAACCCGAACACACTGCGCCTGGAACCCGCCGCGACGCTGTCCCGCGCGGAAGGCGCCCTCCTGCTGCGCGCGCTGGAGACGGCGTGCGAGGTCATCCGCAAGGCGAACGCCTACCAGCTGACCCGGTTCATCGTGGCCGCCCCGAGCGGCTCGCCCGTCGCGGACTACCGGCGCGAGCTCGCCTGGGACGCCCACGACCCGTCGTTGCCGCAGGTGGCCTTCGTCGGGCACTTCATCACCGCGTCGGACATGGCGCTCTGGGACCCGAGCTTCGAGCTGTTCACCGCTGAGCAGCTCGGTGACTACCTGGAGCGCGTCGGCCCGTACCTGAAGGCCGAGCTGACCGACCGCCGGACGGTGACCTCCGGCACCGGGGCCAAGGTGCAGCTCAATTTCCTCGGCGTGCTGGCGTCGTCGTTGCAGATGAGCCGGAACATCTTCGGCGACGGCACTCGCACCCGCGCGGTGATCGCCGAGGCCGTGCAGGATTCGGCCGCGGCCGGGTGTGTCGCCCTGGGCCTCGGCGGCTACAACTCCATCGTGACGGCGAACGCCCAGTCCCTGCCGCCCGATCACCTCGCGCTGACCACCGGCAACGCGCTGACGGTCGGGATGGGCCTGCGGGCCATCGAGCGGGCCGCCGCCGAACGGGGGATTCCGCTGGAGAGCGCCCGGTTCGCGGCGGTCGGGGCGAACGGCAACATCGCCAGCATCTACAGCGAGCTGATCTCCGACCGGGTGCCGAGTCTGCTGCTGATCGGGCGGCCCGGCCGCGAGGAGGCGGTGTTCAAGGCGGCCCAGCGGATCTACGCCCGTGCACTGAAGCGCATCGACCAGGCCCGTACGGCGAACCGCGCCGCACAACTGCGCGGCCTGGCGGGCAGCATCTCGCGTCACCCGTCGTTCGTGGCGCTGCCGCCGCAGCCGTGGACCGAGGACGCCATCCGCCGGCTGCACGACGCTTTGACCGCCGGCCCCGTCGAAGCCCCGCTGCGGATCGAGACCGACCTCGACGGCCTGGCCCGGGCCGACCTGGTCCTGGGAGCGAGCAACTCCGCCGAGCCGCTGATCTTCCCCGGCATGCTGGGACCGCAGCGGGTGGTCATCTGCGACATCTCGGTGCCGATGGACACCGATGCCTCCGTGCTGGCCGAGCGCCCCGACGTCACCGTCATCCAGGGCGGCGTGGTGCAACTGCCGGCCGACCCGGACTTCGTGATCGGCGGGATCCCGCTCGAGCCCGGCCTCTCCTTCGCCTGCATGGCCGAGACCGTGCTCCTGGGGCTGGAAGGCATCCACACCCACTACAGCTACGGGCAGATCTCGGCCGACCAGGTGGAGACCATCTCCACGGTCGCGGAGAAGCACGGCTTCGTGCTGGGCCGCCCCCGCCTGGAACGCAGCTACTGAGCCCGCTGCTTCTCGAACGCCAGCTGGTTGTAAGGCGACCGGTCGTAGGGCGGGATCTCCCGGTACCCGGCTGCCCGGTACAGGGCGATGGCCTCGGTGAGAGCGGTGTGGGTGCCCAGCCGCAGCGTCGTCACGCCGTGCGCGTGCGCGTCGGCCTCCACCCGTTCCAGCAGCCGCCGCCCGAGCCCCAGGCCCCGCGCCCGCGCGTCGACCCACAGGTGGCGGATCTCGGCGATCCCGTCACCGAGGCGGCGCCACGCGCCACAACCCACAGGCCGATCTTCCTCGTACGCGACCAGCAGCGCCCCGTCTTCGCCGGTCAGGTCGCCGGGATCCACGAGCGCCGCGTCGTCGTACCCCTCCGGGAAGCGGACGGCCAGTTCCGACGCGTACGCGCGCAGGCACTGCTGGGCGTCGGGGGAGCCGGCGTCGACCGGCCGCACCGTGACCGTGGCCAGCCGCAACAGGCGCCGGATCTGCTCCTGGGCGTCGACGAGTTGCCGGCGCTGGGCGGCGGAGAGCGGCTCCAGCAGGTCACTGATGCCCGCCCGGGAGCGCGCGTCGAGGTCGGCGCGTTCGCGTACCCCGGCCTCGGTCAGCTCGGCGACGCGGACCCGCCGGTCCGCCGGGTGCGCGCGGGTCCGGACCAGGCCCTGCTCCTGCAGTGAGCGCAGCAGCCGGCTGAGGTAGCCGGAGTCCAGGCCGAGCCGGGACCGCAGGTCGCGGACGTCGGCCTGCTCGCCGATCTCGTAGAGCAGCCGGGCCTCGCTGAGCGGGCGGTCCTGGCCGAGATAACGGTCGGTCAGCACGCCCAGGCGGCGGGTGTAGTAGCGGTTGAAGTCGCGGACCGTCTCGACCTGAGCGAGGGCAGCAGCGTCCATCGGGCGATGCTAGCGTGAAATCTCTGACTCAGGTCAGAGATTATCGTCGGCCGAGGGCTGCGCGACCATGCGCTCCTCGCGCGTCTTCTTCTCGATGTTGATCTGGTGGGTGTGCGGGCGATAGATGAGGTCGACCGGCCCCATCAGCTCCTGGCCGACGCCCCGCCGCCGAGTGCGGGCCGCGAGCCACGCGAGGGCGCCGAGGACTGCCGCGAGAACGGCGGCGGACACCAGCCACGGCACGATTTCTCCCATCCGGGCAGGTTACGCCCGGCTGCGCGGTCGGGAAAGCTCGCCACGGGTACGGGCGAGCAGCTCGACCAGCGCTACGGCCGCGCCCTCGGCGACCGTCGGGGACAGTCCTCGCCG
>NZ_JBEZGQ010000280.1:0-9013 GCF_040650095.1 Actinoplanes sp. NPDC048791
CGCCACCCGCGGGCCTTCCGTCTCTTGGGGGTGCCCGCCTGGTACCCCCGATCGGAGCGGCTTACGCCGGTACGGTCCACCTCTGATTCGCGGCGCCGGTGCACGCCCAGATCTGCAGCTTCGCCCCGTCGGCGGTGTTGTTGTCCTTGACATCAAGGCACTTGCCGGAAGCCATGTTGACCAGCGAACCGTTGCTCACGGTCCACTTCTGGCTGGCCACCGTGCCGATGCAGTCCCACAGATGCACGGCGGCGCCGTCGGCGGTTGAGTTGTTCGACACATCGAGGCACTTGCCGAGACCACGGACCGTGTTGTCGGAGCCGACGGTCCACGTCTGGTTGGGGCCGCCGGTGCACGTCCAGAGCTGCGGCAGGTTGCCGTTGGCGGTGGAGCCTCCGGTCACGTCCAGGCACTTGCCGCCCAGACCCGAGATCGCACCGGTACGCGTGGCCGGCGGCGTACCCCCGCCCTGGGTCCCGCCCCAGGTGAAAGTCGCCGAGGTCTTGGTCGGCAGGCTGTACACAAAGGACTGCCCGCCCCAGTTCACCTTGACGGTCTGCGCACTGCCGCTGGTGTTGTACGCGATCAGCGCCTTGGACCCGTCCGGGTTCTTCCACGCCACGTTCTTGACGGTCGCGTTCGCAGTGGAGTCGATGCGCACCGCGCCGGGCTTCACGAACTTGGTCAGGTGACCCATCGTGTAGTACTCGATCGTGTAGTCGACCTGCCCGCTGCGCCCGTCCCCGTTGTGCACGGTGACCAGGCCGGTGCAGGTGCCGCAGCCGCCGTTGTGCGGCCCCATGTTCTGGTCGACGGCGAGGCTCCACTTGGTCCACGACCGCGCCCAGTTGCGGGTGTAGTCGATGAGGTTGTTCATGTCCTCGGCCTGCTGGTTGCCGACCCAGGTGCCACCGGAGTGCTCGGTGAAGTACTGGTTCATGGCCGGATACTGGTTGCGTACCGTGGTGGCTTTGCTCGGATCGCCGCCGTAACCGTGCCACCCGACGCCGCCGAAGTTCGGGTGGTTGCGGATCGCCGCGTCGTTGACCAGGGGCGCGCCCCAGGTGTCGTAGTCGCTGTAGTTCCAGTCGTGCACCAGCAGCTTGGTGCTGAGCCCGGCGGCCTGCAGGGCCGGCAGCAGGTCGTTTTTGGCGAACGACTGCAGACCGGAAACGCTCCATTGCATGGAGGGATAACCGGGACAGCAGCCGGGCTCGTTCTGCTCAGTGACGTAATTGACCGGTACGCCTTGAGCGGCGTACCCCTGGATGTACTTGACGAAGTACTGCGCGTACGCCTTGTAGTACTCGGCCTTGAGGTACCCCTGGTCGTAGCTGTTGTTGTCCTTCATCCACGAAGGAGCGGACCAGGGCGAGGCCATCACGACCAGGTTGGGATTGAGGCTGCGGGCCTGCTTGGTGAGGGCGAGCACGTCGACATCACGGGCCAGCGTGAAGTCATTGACGTCGCAGCAGGTCCCGTCGTACGAGTAGCTGGACCGGGCGAGGTCCGAGGAACCCATGACGTTGCGGGTGGCGCTGACCCCGATCCCGGCGGTGGGACTGAAAAGCTTGGTCATGACGTCGTTGCGCGTGGCGGCGGAAAGCGCGCCGCTGCCGTTGATGAGCCAGGCAGCGGTGTCGGTGAACGAGGCGCCGGCGCCTTCGAACTGCTGGTAGGTGGTGTTCTCGTTGACCGTGATCGTCTGGCTGGCACTGCCGGTGCTGCCGGCGAAGGCGATCGGGGTCTGCTGCTGGAGGCCGCGGGTGACGGTGCGGCCGCCGCTGTCGCTGGTGGTGGTCAGGTAGATGTTGACCTGCTCGTTGGCGGCGAACGCGCTGGGGGCGAGCACGATGCCGGCGCCGGCCGCGAGTACTACGGCGGCGGCGAGCGCGGTCCTTCTTCCGGGGATGGGCATGGGCGGGGACTCCCTTGACCGAAGGTGGGGGCCTGGCCGGGATAGGAAAGGCAGCGAACAATAAACATGCGGGTCGATGCCGTGTCAACCGCCACCGCCTCGCTTGTTCTGGTCGTTTCCGCAGCTCAGATGCCTGTTAAGAGAGTTAATATAAGTTTCGCTTAGGCGGTGGTGGGCCGGGTGGCATGTCCCTGCCGTCCCGGCGCGCGTCGATCTGGCAGACTGAGTGCCGCCGTACGGGAGGGCTCGCCTAGTGGCCGATGGCGCCGGTCTTGAAAACCGGTGAGGCGTTCCGCGTCTCCGTGGGTTCGAATCCCACGCCCTCCGCTCAGTCACTCCCACTCAATCGTGCCCGTGCCGAAACCGCTGCCCGGATACGGCCTGAAGTTCGGAGGCCGCACGCCTCGTCGGCCGGCATGAGAGTGCGTTGGCTCAAGGATGCGGCGAGTTCATGGCCAGCTCCGTCATGTCCAATAACCGCTGGCAGTAAGCGGCTTCATCGCCTGACAACTCCGGCAGCACGTGGACAAGCTGGCGTTCGCCGCCCGCGAGGACAGCCCACCGTCGGTCGCTCAGGAGACCGTCGTTGTTCAACCAGCTGGAGATGCAGCCGGCAACATCCGCGTCGAGCAACGCCATCTCGACGCCCGCGACATCCGTGGACCTTAGCCAGCCGGGAAAGCCCGTATGGCAATGCGTCTTCCAAAGTTCTGCCGCGGCCGACATCCGGTCCTGTTGTTCCACGCTGAATGGCCTCCGCCCACCGGGTATACCGACGCAGCTGCCCACACACTGCGCGTCAGCTCACACCCATACCCTTCCCTCCCGTTCGTCCTTCCGGCAAGCTGGCCCCATGGGTGAGGTGCTTCCGATGCCAACCGTCGGCGACGTCTTCCAGGATGTACGCGGCGACGACCGCACCATGCGGGTCAGCTACCACCAGGACCGCGGCGTCATGGTCGTGTCCCTCTGGGCCGGCCCGGTCTGCCGAGGCTCCTTCCGCCTGGCCGCCGACGAGATAAGCCGGCTGGCCATGCTCCTCTCCGACATCGTGTCTCAGGCCAATCCGCCAGAGACCCCGGAGGAAACCACGGTGGTTGCCGAGGTAAGAACGGCCCCAACTCCGGACCAGACCGGCGACGTGAGCATGAGCATCCGGCCGATCCCCCGGGTCGCCTGAGTGCACAACACACCCGACTTCGCCAAGGACACCCTGCTCGAAGAGCTCCAGTTCACCCGGCAGGCCCTGGTCTGGAAGCTCGACGGCCTCTCCGAGTACGACATCCGCCGCCCGCTCACGGTGACCGGGACCAACCTCCTCGGCCTGGTCAAGCACATGGCCACCTGGGAAGCCCGCTACCTCGGCGAGATCTTCGGCCGCCCATTCCCCGAGCCGCTGCCCCGGTGGCAGGACGCGGACGGCAGTGACCTGTGGGTGACCCCGGACGAGACCCGGGACCAGGTCGTCGATTTCTACCGGCGCGCCTGGGCCCACGCCGACAACACGATCAAAGAGCTGAATCTCGACGCCCCGGGACACGTGCCCTGGTGGCCGCGGCCCGACGTGAAGCTGTTCACCATCATCGTGCACGTCCTCAACGACACCACCCGGCATGCCGGGCATGCCGACATCCTGCGTGAGCAGCTCGACGGCCGGACCGGGGTGGCGGCCGGGTACGAGGAGCAGATCGACACGGCCGCTCGGAAGGCCCACTGGGCGAGGGTCGAAGAGGCAGCCCGGCGCGCGTAGCCGTCTGGGTCAGCGCAAATGATGCCGAGCCTGGTCGGGATCCTCGGTCTTGACCGGTTGACGGACCGGGCGTATGAACGCGCATGTTCGCCGGATGCCGTAGACGTCGGTGAAGTGGGCCCGTGGCGTGAAGGTGGCCGCCGTCGCGTAGGCGTTCGCCGTGGCCGGCCACGGCACGTCGTCCGGGCGGAGGTCCCAGGTCAACGGCTCGACCGCGCCGGCGATCAGCACCGGCCGGCGTACCACCTGGTCCAGGTCCGTGCCGCCGTCCCGCACCCGCCGCAGGTGACCGGCCACGTCGGTGATCGGCGCAGTGCCGTAGTTGCCGAGCGTGACGCGATACCCGGCGAGGCCGAGCCGATCGTTTCCGACCAGCACGACCTCGTGCAGGACGACCGCGCGGGCCTGGGCATGTCGCGCGGTCTCCTGTTCCTCGCGGAACCGCTTGTCCTCGTCCCGCCGCGTCTTGCGCTCTTCCTTCAGGGCTCTCGCTTGGTAGAACAATGCGACGCCTGTGATGACCGCAGCGACCGCGGCCGCCGCGGCGGCCACAGGGTCCACCCACGATGTCCACCCAGCAGCAACAATCTGCGATGAAGCCGTCACGGTTTGACGGTAGGCCTGTCCGCGGCGTCGACGCGTCCGCCGGACGGCGGATGTCAGCCGACCTGGACCGTCATCAGTCCGGCGGGTTGATGATCATTTGAGGGCCCGTGCCGCGGGCGGCCAGGCGGTCTTCCGGGTTGATCAGTTTGCAGCGGCTCAGGCTCAGACACCCACACCCGATGCAGCCGGTCAGCTGATCGCGCAGCCGTTCCATCATCGCGATACGCGCTTCCAGCTTGCGCCGCCATCTTGCCGACAGCCGGGCCCAGTCCGCCTTTGTCGGGGTGCGGTTCTCCGGTAGCTCCGCCAGCGCCTCCCGGATCTCGTCCAGGGACACCCCCACCTGCTGGGCGATCCGGATGAAAGCGATCCGGCGCAGCTCGTGCCGTTCGTACCGGCGCTGGTTGCCGCCCGTGCGCGTCGACCGGATCAGGCCTTCGCGTTCGTAGTAGCGCAGCGCCGACTGGGCCACGCCGCTGCGGGCGGCCATGTCGCCGATGGTGAGGAGCTCCACTGCCGACGTCCTTGAGTTGAAGTGAACTTTAACTTGCAGAGTGAGCCTATGACTACGACAGCGGCAAATCCAGATCTGCTGGGCACTCTGCTGACCCGGTTGACCGGTGACGAGAAGCACGCACCCAGCGCGTACTCGACGCTTGATGTGCTCTGGGTGCTTTACGACCGCGTGCTGCGGGTCACGCCCGACACCGTCGACGAACCCGACCGCGACCGGTTTCTGCTCTCCAAGGGGCACGGGCCCGCCGGCTACTACGCCGTGCTCGCCGCCAAGGGGTTCATTCCCGTCGACTGGCTCGACGATCTCGGCGGGCCGCGGAGCCCGCTCGGCCACCACCCGGACCGGGTGCTGATCCCCGGCGTGGAGATCGGCACCGGCTCGCTGGGGCACGGGCTCGGCCTCGGCGTCGGCACCGCCCTCGGCCTGCGGGCGCAGGGATTCGACGCCCGGACGTTCGTGCTGCTCGGCGACGCCGAGCTCGACGAGGGATCCAACCATGAGGCGATCGCGTACGCGGCCGCCGCCCGGCTGGACAAGCTCACCGCGATCGTCATCGACAACCAGTCGTCCACCCACGGCTGGCCCGGCGGCATCGCCAGCCGGTTCCCGAGCTGGACCGCCTCCACTGTGGATGGCCGGGACCACGAGGCCATCGAGATCGCCCTGCGGCAGCGCGATCGCGACCGTCCGCACGTCGTCGTGGCCGCCGTCGAGAAGAAAGGCTGAGGATCATGCGAGACACCTTCGTCGCCACCACCACCGCGCTGCTCGAGGAAGACCCGCGGACCGCCGTCGTCATCGCCGACATCTCCGGCGACGCGTTCGCGCCGGCTCAGCGCCGGCATCCCGACCGGGTGCTCAACGTCGGCATCCGCGAGCAGCTCATGGCCGGGGTCGCCGGTGGGCTCGCGCTCACTGGGCTGCGACCGTACGTGCACTCGTACGCGCCCTTCGTCATCGACCGGGCGTACGAGCAGATCAAGCTCGACCTGGGCCACCAGGATGTCGGCGCCGTGCTGGTCAGCATCGGTGCCTCGTACGACGCGTCCAGCGAGGGTTACACCCACCAGTCACCCGGCGACGTCGCCCTGCTGGACACCCTCGAGGGCTGGACCGTGCACGTGCCCGGTCACCCGAACGAGGTTCCCGCGCTGCTGCGGGCGGCCGCGCGCAACGACGACCGGATCTACGTGCGGCTCTCGACCCAGCAGAACAGCCGGGCGTACGCGCACACGGACAAGTTGCAGGTCGTGCGGCAGGGCTGGGCCGGCGCGCCGGTGGTGCTGGCGGTCGGGCCGATGCTCGATCCGGTGCTCGCCGCCACCGCTAACCTGGACGTCACGGTCGCGTACACGCTCACGCCGCGGCCGCTCGACACCCGGGGCCTGCGGGAGCTGGTCAGCCGCGAGGTGGTCGTGGCGGAGCCCTACCTGGCCGGCACGTCGAGCCGGCTGGTGGCGGCGGCGCTGTCCGACGTACCCCATCGCAGTTTGCATCTCGGGGTGGGCCGCGCGGAGCAGCGGCGGTATGGCACGCCCGCCGACCATGCGCGCTGGCACGGCCTGGACCCAGCCGGTCTGCGCGCCTCGATCAGCGCGTTTCTGCAAGCCGGCAGTTAGGCGGCGACGGTGGCCGGGAACGCAGGTGTGCGGCGCTCGCGGAACACATGCTTGAGCAGCGTGTCGACGTGCCACACCTGCGCCGGCTCGGCCAGGCGCATCCGGAAGCGCTCGCGCACCCCGTCCACCGCCGTCGCCGCGACGTCCACGACGGACGTGCGCAGGTCGGGGTTCCAGGTGACGTCGCTCAGGTGCCGCAGGTTGGCGTTCAGGTGCAGCCGCAGCCGGTGCAGCACCCGGGTCTCCTGGATCACGACCATCCGGCGGTACGTGAGCAGCAGCAGGAAGTCCCCGGCCAGCGGCCGGTCCGGACTGACGCACCTGGTGACCAGCACCGTGGCGTCGTCGGGCTCCACACAGCGGCGGAAGATGGGCATGTGCCGGCTCACGGTGGGGATCGCAACCCCGGCTTCGGCGGCGGCGGGAAGGAACGTACGGGAGAACACGTCCATGTGCCGTTTAACGGCCGCGGAACGGGGAAGCAGCGGGGAACACCCGATGAATATCGAATTACAGAAGTTCCAGCACCGTGGCGTTGGCCATTCCGCCGCCCTCGCACATCGTCTGCAGGCCGTACCGAACCTTCGTCTGTCGCATGTGGTGGATCATCGTCGTCATGATCCGGGCCCCGGAGGCGCCGAGCGGATGTCCCAGGGCGATCGCCCCGCCGCGCGGGTTGAGGCGGGACGGATCGCCGCCGGTCTCCGCCAGCCAGGCCAGCGGTACGGGCGCGAACGCCTCGTTCACCTCGTACACGCCGATGTCGTCCAGGGTGAGACCCGCCTTGGCCAGCGCCTTCGCGGTGGCCGGGAGCGGCGCGGTCAGCATGATCACCGGATCGGCCGCCGCCACCACCGCCGTGTGCACGCGGGCGAGCGGCCGCAGGCCGTGCGCGGCCGCCCAGCGTGAGCTGGTGACGGCCAGGGCTGCCGCGCCGTCCGAGATCTGCGACGCGGAGCCGGCGGTGACCACGCCGTCGGCCTTGAACGGCGTCTTGAGCCCGCCCAGCTTCTCCAGCGTGGTGTCGCGCCGGATGCCCTCGTCGCGGGTGACGTCACCGACCGCGACCACCTCGGCGTCGAACTCGCCGGCGTCCTGCGCTTTCGCCGCCGCGTCGTGGCTGGCCAGCGCGTACTCGTCCAGCTGCTGCCGGGACAGGCCCCACCGCTCGGCCATCATCTCGGCGCCGACGCCCTGGTTGAACACGGTCGTGCCGTAACGCTCGGCGACGGCTGAGCCGTACGGGTCGGCGCCGGCCGCGCTGGAGCCCATCGGCACCCGGCTCATCGACTCGACGCCGCCGGCCACCACCAGGTCGGCCTGCCCGGACAGCACGGTCGCCGCCGCGAAGTGCAGCGCCTGCTGGCTGGAGCCGCACTGCCGGTCCATCGTCGTGGCCGGCACCGACTCGGGCCAGCCGGCCGCCAGCACGGCGTTACGGCCGACGTTCCACGACTGCTCGCCCACCTGGGACACACAGCCCCACATCACGTCCTCGACGTCCGCCGGGTCGATGCCGGTGCGCTCGGCCAGCGCCCGCAGCACCACCGCCGACAGGTCGACCGGATGCACCTGCGCCAGCCCGCCGTTGCGACGTCCCACCGGAGTGCGTACCGCCCCCACGATCACCGCGTCTCGCATACTGCCGACGGTACGCCGGGCTGCCATAGTGGTTCCATGTCGCCTCTTCAGTGGCGGGTGCGGCCCGTCCTGCCGATCGCCAAACTGCTCGGCGCGGTGGCCCTGGTGGTGCTGGTCGTGGCGTTCGGCCGCGAGGACCCGGTGCAGTGGTTCATCGCGGGGGTGGTCGCCGCCGCGCTGACCGGCTGGGCGGTCCGGGACCTGATCGCGCCGGTCCGGCTCAGCGCGGACACGAGCGGGGTGACCATGGTGGTCGGCTTCGTCCGGCGCCGGCACGTGGCCTGGCCCCAGATCGAACGCGTACGGGTGGACCGCCGCGAGCGGATGGGCCTGCGCAACCGGCTGCTGGAGATCGACGCGGGCGACAGCCTGCACCTGTTCAGCCTGCACGAGCTGGGCACGGACCCCGAAGAGGTCGCCGAGTCCCTCAACGCCCTGCGGGCCAACGCCCCGCTCTAGGGCAATTGCGGGGATCTGTCCCCACCCGGCGGGTACGGCGGCGATGATCGTCTCTGGTGGTCATCGCCCGTATCTGCGCTGAGGAAACCGCATGCGTTTCACCCTTCCGTCCCTGCGACCCGTCATGCCCCGGCCCCGGCTGCCGTTACCGCCGGCCGAACCGATCGACGCGCCCGGTGAGCTGCCGCAACCGCCGAGCCGGCTGTCGTGGCGCTCGCCCCGCTGGGCCCGTCCGTCCACTCCGACGATCCCGGTCGGAGCTCGCTGGTCGGGTCGCCGCCGCGGTCTGACCGGGATCGTCGGGGCAGGCGTAGCCGTCGTGTTGCTGTGCTACGGCGTGGGCTGGGCCACGAACGTCGATCAGGTGCGGCTGGGCCGGGGTTCCGGAGCGGTGAGCGCCGGCTGGACGGCAGCCGGCCAGGCCGAGAACACCGCGGAGGACAGAGCCGCGGCGCGGCGGGCCGCGGAGGATAAGGCAGCGGCTGCGAAGGTGCTGGCCGCGA
>NZ_JBEZGQ010000281.1:0-9013 GCF_040650095.1 Actinoplanes sp. NPDC048791
GGTCCGCCGCGCCCTGGCCCCCGAGGCCGCTGCCGTGGGCTCCGGCTTCGCGGCGTGGCAGGCGGTCATCCCCGGCTACCGCGTACCGGACCTGCCGGCCGACCAGGCCGTCGGCGGCGAAACCCTCGGCGCCGGCTACCGCTTCGTCTCGATGCCCCTGGGCGGCCGCGCAGCCGGCCGGGGCGGCGTCTACTGGGTGGCCACCGCGGCCGGGGCGCCACGCCCGGAGTCACCCGCGACCCAGCTGGAGCTGCTGCGGCGCTGGTTCGCCGGCTGGCATGCGCCGGTCGGAGCGCTACTGGCGGCGACCCGTCCCGAAGACCTGGTGCCGCAGGAGGTCCGCGAGCTGCGGCCACTGCCGCGCGCCTACGGCTTCCGGGCCGGACCGGGTGGCGTGGTGCTGCTGGGCGATGCTGCGCACGCCATGCCGCATCACTTGGGACAGGGTGCTTGTCTGGCCTTCGAGGACGCGGCCACTCTGCGGGCCCTGGTCGCGGAGACGCAGCCGGGTCCGGCACTGTGCGCGGCGGTGGAGGAGTACGACCGGGCGCGACGGCCTCGCACGACCAGCGTGGTCCGCCAGAGCCGGCGTATGTCCGCGGTCGTGCAGGCCCGGGGGAGGCTGGCGCTGCGGGCGCGGAACGCGGCGCTGGGGTCGTTGCGGCCTCGGATCCTCGGCCATGCCCACGGCCTCACGGCCGACTGGCAGCCCCCGGAGTAATCGCGCGCCGGGGTTGGCTCCCAGGTTCTGCGCTGCGGTGGGCCTCCTCGCTGCGTGTGGCTACGAGGTGGTCTGCTCTGCTGGTGAGTGTGCGGCTACGTTGCGGGGCCGTTGCGGTGAAGGCCGTGAGTCCACAACCGTCGGCGCTGTGCGCGGCCGCCCTGCGGCGGCTTGGCGCGGTCTGCGTGGCCGGCCGCTGCGCGGAGTTTCCCGGCAGTCCACTGGTGCCTGGCCGGTCGGCTCTGCGCGACCGCGCGGCGCCGCGCCCCGCGGCCTCCGGGTGTGACGACCCGGACGCCGCCTGGGGAACACCCTCGTCCGGGATGACGGTGACCGGCTCGGCGCTCCGGGTGGTCAGTCGGTGCCGTTGTCGGCGCCGCCGAGGCGCAGCATGGCGCGGTAGAGCTGTGTGGAGGTCAGGGGCGGTTCGGGCAGCGGGTGGGCGCGTTCGGCGCGGAAGCCGTCGAGCATCAGGTAGAGATGGCGGCGCCAGGCGTGCGGGGCGATCCCGTCGGTCGCCTCGATGATCCGGCTGTGGGACCAGATGACGAAGGCGAGGTCCTCGGGCACCAGGTCAGGTCGTAGGCTGCCCTGCTCCTGCGCCCGTTCGACGATGCGCACGCCGAGGTCGTGGATGCGGCTCTGCTGGCCGGCCAGGCAGGCGTTCTCCGGCAGCCGGATCGAGGCGAAGTCGTTGAAGCCCCGGTCGCGGGCCTGAAGTTCGCACATGGTCTCCAGGAACAGGCACAGCCCGTCCCACGCGTCGTCCATGCTCAGGGCCTGCTCGGCGGCGGCGACCCAGATCGCGAGCTTGCCGGCGAAGACCTCCTGCACCAGGTCCAACCGGGCGGGGAAGTGGTTGTAGAGCGTGCCGATGGCCACCCCGGCACGCTTGGCGACCTGCTCCAGCGACGCCTGCATCCCCTGCTCGGCGAACACGGCCCGGGCGGCGGCCAGCAGCGAGTCGCGGTTGCGCCGGGCGTCTCGGCGCAGCGGCCGGGCCGGGGCGGAGGCCGTGGCCGGCGCGGGTTCAGGGGGCATGCCGCACAGCCTACCAACTTGAGGCATGCCTCGACTTCCGTGATACGGTGGGGTCACAACATGAGGGCAACCTCAGGTTCTGCCGTTGTGTCGCGATCCGGCTCGGACCAGGCTCGGGAGATTGATGAAACTGACCATCCTCGGCGCGAGCTGCCGCACCGGCACGTGCACCAGGTGGGCAGGTCGTCACCGCGCCCCACGACCAGCCTGGATCGGGAACGGTCAAGGTGCGCACGGGGACCGGAACCGGGTCGGCTCACGCGGCTCCCGGGCGCTTGCACCTCTTGCGCCTCGCCAACTCCCAGCGGCACTCGGCCCCGGCCGAACCCAGCTGTTCACCGCCCTGTCCACAACGCTGTTGTCATCGAAGGAGAAATCATGCCGACCATCGCCATCATGGGCGCCGGCCCTGGAATGGGGCTCGCCATCGCCCGGACCTTCGGGAGCCAGGGCCACCAGGTCGCACTGCTGTCGCGTACCCCGGCCAACCTGGAGGCGGTTGTGGCCGAACTGACCGGCCAGGGCATCGAAGCGGCGGCTTTCGCCGCCGACGTGAGCGACCGGCCCTCGATCGTTTCCGGCCTCGCGGCGGTCAAGCAGCGATTCGGGCAGATCGACGTCTTCGAGTACTCGCCGTCCAACCCGGCGCTGCCGATGGCTTCCTCCACCGGGTTGACCTACGACAACGTGCAGGTCCAGCTCGACTTCTACGTGCACGGCGCCGTGGCGGCGGTCAACCAGGTGCTCCCGGAGATGCTCGCCCGAGGTTCGGGCACGATCCTGTTCACCACCGGCGCCTCCTCGGTGCGCCCGGAGATGGGTCATGACATGTTCGGCAACGTCGCCCCGGCCGCGGCCTGGCTGCGCAACTGGGCCCACGGTCTGCACGCCGCCGCTGCTCCCCGAGGAGTACAGGTCGGCCACGTCGCGATCGGCGCGTGGATCGGCCGCCAGTTGGGCGCCACCGCACCGGAAGAGATCGCGCCGCTGTACTGGGAACTGCACTCCCACCACGACCAGGTCGAGAAGGTCTTCTTCCCCAGCGAGCAATAAGTTCGGGCTCCACTTGCCGTAAGGCGACGGGAGTGCCCGCCGCCTATAGAGCCGCAGTAGCAGCCGGCTCCGCAATACAAGCCGTACCGATACGCCGGAATCCGACCTTCGAATACAACCGCGCCACGTCGTCGTCACCCGCGGACAGGAACACAAGCTCGCTGCCCTCCACCAAGGTGCGCCGCGCAAGGCTGGCCGTCAGCTGCGATGCGTACCCCCGGCGCCGGGCCGACGGCAGAGTCGCCACCCCGGCGACCTCGGCCACCACGCCCACCCGCTGAACCGATCCGCAGGCCAGGATTCCCTCGGTCGGGGACTCCACCACAGCGCTGAGGAAACGCCCGGACGAGTGCCGGCGTACCAGTTCCGCCACCGCGTCTTCGTTCAGCGGCGGCACCGCGTCGCGTTGGGCCGGGCCGGCGACTTCCACCACCAGCGACCCCGTCTGCACGGTCGTCGCGTTGGCCGGCGCGCCGAAGCCGAGCCGGCCCACCGCGCGGCTGGTGCTGATGTCCGCCGGGAAGGTCGGTGCCGCCGGGTCGAGGAAGCGGATCGTGGCGCCGGGCAGCGGGAGGTCCGGCACCAGCGCCGCGCTCTCCAGCACCATCAGTGGTGCGAGCAGCACGTCGAGGCCGGCCGAGCGGGCCACCGCCAGCAGGTCCGGGGTTGTCTCGTGCACCCATTCGAAAGCCTCGGGCACGCCGAGGTCTCGTTGCCGCTGCCGCACGGCGGTAACATCAGCGGCGGACGGCGTGCCGGCGCCGCCCAGGCGGGGACGGGCGTAGTAGGGCCAGCCCTTGCCGTTGTTGACGAAGAGCACGAAACCACCGATCTCCTCCGCGACGGCGGCGTCGCGGGGTACGGCATCGTAGAAGCGTTCCAGCCGGGTGAAGACGTCGGTATCCTCTAGCGCCACCGCGCGAGACTACCCGTTGAGCCGCCGGCGCCTCTCGCCCGGCAGTGACATACCGCCCTCCGGACCGTCACCGAGGACATTTCGGTGGGGCAAAAGTGTGATCCATCCGCACCTGGCGGAGATCGGTGACGACTAACGTAGACTCTAGAGACTTTTGCAGGGCCGACGTCGTCCCGACCTTGAACGGAAACACCAGTGACGATCGGAGGCCCGGTGGCTCTTCCGCACCCCCAGGGGCTTGACCAGACCACGGCGGAAGCCCGAAGCGACGCCCAGAGCCGCGGCTTGTACGACCCGGCTCAGGAGCATGACGCGTGCGGTGTGGCGTTCGTGGCCGACCTGTATGGCCGGCGCTCCCACGACGTGGTCGCGAAGGGCCTCTCGGCGCTGATCCGGCTCGATCACCGTGGTGCCCGCGGCGCCGAGTACAACACCGGCGACGGTGCCGGCATCATGATCCAGGTCCCGGACGCGTACCTGCGTTCCGTGGTGGATTTCGAGCTGCCGCCCGCCGGTTCGTACGCGACCGGCCTGGTCTTCCTGCCCAACGACCCCGACGAGGCCGCCCGTTCCGTCGCCGTCTTCGAGAAGTACGCCCTCGTCGAGGGGGGCGACATCCTCGGCTGGCGGGACGTGCCCGTGGACCCGTCCGGGCTCGGTGAGACCGCCGAGGCCGCCCGCCCGCGAATCCGTCAGGTCTTCCTCGCCGCGCACCGGCTCACCGGCGGCAGGTCCGGCCCGGCCGGCGAGCCGCTGTCCGGTCTCGAGCTGGACCGGGTCGCGTTCTGCATCCGCAAGCAGGCCGAGCGGGAGAGTTCGCAGCGCGGCGTCGCGGCGTACTTCCCGTCGCTGTCGGCGCGCACCATCACCTACAAGGGCATGCTGACGCCCGACCAGCTGCCCGCGTTCTTCCCGGACCTGACCGACGAGCGTGTGGACAGCGCCATCGCGCTGGTGCACTCGCGGTTCTCCACCAACACGTTCCCGTCGTGGCCGCTCGCCCACCCGTACAGGTTCATCGCGCACAACGGTGAGATCAACACCATCCGCGGCAACCGGAACTGGATGGCCGCCCGCGAGGCGCTGCTCGCCTCGCCGACCGTGCCCGGCAACATCAAGCGGCTGTTCCCGGTCTGCACGCCCGAGGCGTCCGACTCGGCGAACTTCGACGCCGTGCTGGAGCTGCTGCACCTGTCCGGGCGCAGCCTGCCGCACGCCGTGCTGATGATGATCCCGGAGGCCTGGGAGAACGACCCGGCCATGGACCCGGCCCGGCGCGCCTTCTACCGCTTCCACGCCAGCCTGATGGAGCCGTGGGACGGCCCGGCCAGCGTGGCGTTCACCGACGGCAGCATCATCGGCGCCGTGCTCGACCGCAACGGCCTGCGGCCCGGCCGCTGGTGGCACACCAGCGACGGGCTGGTCGTGCTGGGCAGCGAGGCCGGCGTGCTCGACCTCGACCCGGCCACCGTGGTCGCCAAGGGCCGGCTCCAGCCGGGCCGGATGTTCCTGGTCGACACCGAGGCCGGCCGGATCGTGCACGACGACGAGATCAAGGCCGAGCTGGCCGCCGCCGAGCCCTACGACGAGTGGCTGCACGCCGGGCTGATCGACCTGCGCGACCTGCCCGCCCGCGAGCACGTCATCTACACCCACGACTCGGTCATGCGCCGCCAGCAGGTCTTCGGCTACTCCGAGGAGGAGCTGAAGATCCTGGTCGCGCCGATGGCCCGGACCGGGGCCGAGCCGCTGGGGTCGATGGGCACCGACACGCCGATCTCGCCGCTGTCGACCCGCCCGCGGCTGCTGTTCGACTACTTCCATCAGCTGTTCGCCCAGGTCACCAACCCGCCGCTGGACGCCATCCGCGAGGAGCTGGTGACCAGCCTGGCCACGACCATCGGGCCGGAGGGCAACCTGCTCGACCCGGGCCCGGCCAGCTGCCGGCAGATCGTGCTGCCGTACCCGGTCATCGACAACGACGACCTGGCCAAGCTGCTCTCCATCGACGAGGACGGCGACCTGCCCGGTTTCAAGGCGGTCCGGGTCTCCGGGCTCTACCCGCTGCGTGACGGCGCGGCCGGCATCAAGGCGCGCCTGACCCAGATCTGCCGGCACGTGTCGGAGGCGATCGAGGACGGCGTGCGCATCCTGGTGCTGTCCGACCGCGACTCCAACGCCGACCTGGCCCCGATCCCGTCGCTGCTGCTCACCGCCGCGGTGCACCAGCACCTGGTGCGGGAGCAGACCCGCACGCAGGTGGCGCTCGTCGTGGAGAGCGGCGACTGCCGGGAGGTGCACCACGCGGCCGTGCTGATCGGGTACGGCGCCGCGGCGGTCAACCCGTACCTGGCGTTCGAGAGCGTCGACGACCTCATCGCCACCGGCCCGCTCGCGGGGATGGACTCGAAGAAGGCGGTCGGCAACTACGTCAAGGCGCTCGGCAAGGGCGTCCTGAAGATCATGTCCAAGATGGGCATCTCCACTGTGTCCTCGTACTGCGGCGCGCAGGTGTTCGAGGCTGTCGGCCTGGACAACAAGCTGCTGCAGCGCTACTTCGCCGGCACGTCGGGGCGGATCGGCGGCTCCGGCCTGGCCGAGATCCACGCGGAGGTCGCGGCGCGGCACGCGAAGGCGTACCCGAAGAACCCGGCCGAGCGCAGCCACCGCCGCCTCGAGGTCGGCGGCGAGTACCAGTGGCGCCGCGAGGGCGAGGTCCACCTGTTCAACCCGGAGACGGTCTTCCTGCTCCAGCACGCCACCCGCAGCAAGCAGTACGACGTCTTCAAGCAGTACACGGCCAAGGTCGACGGCCTGGCCGAGGCGGCCGGTTCGCTGCGCGGGCTGTTCCGTTTCAAGGACCGCGAGGCGATCCCGCTGGAGGAGGTCGAGCCGGCGAGCGAGATCGTGAAGCGGTTCGCCACCGGCGCGATGAGCTACGGCTCCATCTCGGCGGAGTCGCACGAGACCCTCGCGATCGCGATGAACCGCCTCGGCGGCAAGTCCAACACCGGCGAGGGCGGCGAGGACGTCGAGCGCCTGTACGACCCCGAGCGCCGCTCGTCGGTCAAGCAGATCGCCTCCGGCCGATTCGGCGTGACCAGCGAATACCTCGTCAACGCCGACGACCTGCAGATCAAGATGGCGCAGGGCGCGAAGCCGGGCGAGGGTGGCCAGCTGCCCGGTAACAAGGTGTGGCCGTGGATCGCCAAGACCCGGCACGCCACCCCGGGCGTCGGGCTGATCTCGCCGCCGCCGCACCACGACATCTACTCCATCGAGGACCTGGCCCAGCTCGTCCACGACCTCAAGAACGTCAACCCGGCTTCGCGCGTACACGTGAAGCTGGTCTCCGAGATCGGGGTCGGCACCGTCGCCGCGGGCGTGGCCAAGCTCAAGGCCGACGTGATCCTGATCTCCGGCCACGACGGCGGCACCGGCGCGTCCCCGCTCAACTCGCTCAAGCACGCCGGCTCGCCGTGGGAGCTCGGCCTGGCCGAGGCCCAGCAGACGCTGCTGCTCAACAAGCTGCGCGACCGGGTCACCGTGCAGGTCGACGGTCAGCTCAAGACCGGCCGCGACGTGATCATCGCGGCGCTGCTCGGCGCGGAGGAGTTCGGCTTCGCGACCGCGCCGCTGATCGTCTCCGGCTGCATCATGATGCGGGTCTGCCACCTGGACACCTGCCCGGTCGGCATCGCCACGCAGAACCCGGTGCTGCGCGAGCGGTTCACCGGCAAGCCCGAGTTCGTGGAGAACTTCTTCCTGTTCCTCGCCGAGGAGGTCCGCGGCTACCTGGCCGAGCTGGGCTTCCGCACCATCGACGAGGCCATCGGGCACGCCGAGATCCTCGACGTGGCCCCGGCCGTGTCGCACTGGAAGGCCAAGGGCCTGGACCTGGCCCCGGTGCTGTTCGTGCCGGAGCTGCCCGAGGGTGCGGCCCGCCGCGGCGTCGTCGCCCAGGACCACGGGCTGGAGAAGGCGCTCGACAACGAGCTCATCGCGCTGGCCGCCCCGGCCCTGGCCGAGGGCACCGAGGTCCGCGCCGAGGTGGCCGTGCGCAACGACCACCGCAGCGTCGGCGCGATGCTCGGCGGTGAGGTCACCCGCCGCTACGGCGGCAACGGCCTGCCCGACGACACGATCCACTTCACCCTGCGCGGCACCGGCGGGCAGTCGTTCGGCGCCTTCCTGCCGCGCGGGGTCACCCTGCGGCTGATCGGCGACACCAACGACTACGTCGCGAAGGGCCTCTCCGGCGGCCGGGTGATCGTGCGCCCGGCCGAGACCGCGCCGTTCGTCGCGGAGGAGAACATCATTGCCGGCAACACCATCCTGTACGGCGCCACCGGCGGTGAGGTGTTCCTGCGGGGACGCGCGGGTGAGCGCTTCGCGGTCCGCAACTCCGGCGCCGCGGCGGTCGTCGAGGGCGTCGGAGACCACGGCTGTGAGTACATGACCGGCGGCACCGTGGTGGTGCTCGGCACGGTCGGGCGCAACTTCGCCGCGGGCATGAGCGGCGGCACCGCGTTCGTGCACCGCCTCGACCCGGGCCGGGTCAACCCGGAGCTGGTCGACCTGACTCCGCTCAACGCCGAGGAGCAGGAACAGCTGCACACCCTGGTGCGCAAGCACTTCGCCGAGACGGGCTCCGCCGTGGCGCAGCGCCTGCTCGCCGACTGGCCGGCCGCGGTGAGCGAGTTCACCGCGGTGGTGCCGCGCGACTACAAGCGCGTGATGGAACTGATCAAGACCGCCGAAGCCGCCGGTCGGAACATCGACGAGGCGGTTATGGGGGTTACCCGTGCCTGATCCCAACGGTTTCCTGCGCTACGAACGGCAGCTGCCCAAGCGCCGCCCGGTGCCGGTACGCATCCGCGACTGGCGCGAGGTGTACCCGCCCGCGGGCGAGGAGCTCATCCGCGACCAGGCCACCCGGTGCATGGACTGCGGTATCCCGTTCTGTCACGAGGGCTGCCCGCTGGGCAACCGCATCCCGGACTGGAACGACCTGGTCCGCACCAATGCCTGGGACGCGGCGGCGGAGAGCCTGCACGCGACGAACAACTTCCCGGAGTTCACCGGCCGGCTCTGCCCGGCGCCGTGCGAGGCCGCCTGCGTGCTGGGCATCGCCGACGACCCGGTGACGATCAAGCAGGTCGAGGTCGAGATCGCGAACCACGCGTTCGCCACCGGCCTGCGCCCGCAGCCGGCTCCGGCGCAGTCCGGGCGCAGCGTGGCCGTCGTCGGTTACCGCCCGGCCGGGCACGCCGCCCCCCAGC
>NZ_JBEZGQ010000282.1:0-8994 GCF_040650095.1 Actinoplanes sp. NPDC048791
CTCGCCCAGCGTTTCGCCCTGGCCCTGGCCGCGCACCGCGGCCTGGACCCCGTCGTTCAGGCGGTGCTCCGGGTCAGGCGTCGACCAGCTCGCGTTCGGCGAACGGGAAGACGACGTGCAGCGAGGTCCCGTCACCGGGGCGGTCGGAGAGCGCCACCGTCGCGTGGTGGGCGTCGAGGACCCGCTTGGCGACGGCCAGACCCTGGTCCGGGCCGTGCAGGACCGCCGGGTTGGCGATCGCGCCGTAGTACAGGTGCGGGAACAGGTCGGGGCGCATCCCGTCCGGCATGTCCATGTCGTCGAGCCGCACGGTGGGACCGGACTCGATCTCCGTGCCGACCCGGACCCGGCCACCGGTCGGGGTGTACTTGACTGCCGCGAACAGCAGGTGCATGAGGACCTGCTCCAGGCGTACCGGATCCGCGATGATCGGCAGCGACGGGCCGCCGGCCTGGTTGAGGATCCAGATCTGCTTGGTCGCCGCGATCGGCCGGATCGCCTCGACGGCCCGCTGGGTCAGCCGGGTCAGGTCGATCTGGCGCATGTGCAGGCTGTCCGCGCCGCTGCCGACCTCGGCCATCGAGCCCAGGTGGTCCAGCAGGTCGCTGAACCCGCGCACGTGCGCCGCGGTGGCCCGGCCGACGAGGTCGGCCAGCTCGGCGTCGTGGTGGCCGGTGTGGCCGAGATCAGCCAGGTACGACCGCATCAGCCGTAGTGGCGCCCGCAGCTCCCCGCCCACGAGGCCGGCCAGGTCGTCCTTGCGGCGTTCCAGCTCCTGCAGACGGGCGGTGGTGTTGGCCAGGGCGCTCGCATACCGGCGCAGCTCGAGCTGCGAGGTGACCTGCCGGGCCAGCGCCCGCAGCGCCTGCACCTGCTCGACGTCGAGTTTGCGGGGCTGGGAGTCCATCACGCACAGGGTGCCGAGGGCGAAGCCGTCGCTGGTGATCAGCGGCGCCCCGGCGTAGAACCGGATCCCCTGGTGTGAGCCGGCCACGGGATTGTCGGCGAACCGCGGGTCGTCGCGGACGTCGGGCACCACGAGCACGTCCTTGCCGAGGATGGCGTGACCGCAGAACGACAGGTCGCGCGGCGTCTCGGTGAGATCGGTGCCGATCTTGGCCTTGAACCACTGGCGATCGATGTCGATGAGGCTGACCAGCGACATCGGCACGCCACAGACCGTCGAGGCGAGCTTGACGATGTCGTCGAAGTCGCTCTCGGGGGCGGTGTCGAGCACGTGCAGTTCGTAGAGGGCGGCGAGCCGGTCGGCTTCGTTGCTGGGCAGGGGTGCTGGCATGACTGTCACCTCCTGGAGACACTCCAGGAATACCACCCGAAAGTAGCGATGCGCCCTTTTTGCCAGCTTCTGCTGCCGGTGGCCGGGGCTCCGGTCAGGCCGTCCTTCCGGTGAGGCCGTCCTCCGGTGAGGCCGTCCTCCGGTGAGGCCGTCCTCCGGTGAGGCCGTCCTCCGGTCAGGCCGTCCTCCCGTCAGGCCGGGCGGTGGCAGACCGCTTCGATGTTGTTGCCGTCCGCGTCGAAGGCGAAGGCGCCGTAGTAGTTGGCGTGGTATTCCGGCCGCAGGCCCGGCGGTCCGTTGTCGACCCCGCCGGAGTGCAGCGCGGCGGCGTGGAAGGCGTCGACCGCGGCCCGGTCCGGCGCGGCGAAGGCCACGTGCACCCGGTGCGACGGCTCACGCAGGGCCAGCCAGAAGAACGGCTTGCCGCTGTCGTCGCCGAAACCGACCAGCTCGGGCTCCTGCACCAGGACCTTGACCCCGAGCGGGCGCAGCGCGTTTTCGTAGAAGTGCCGACTGTCGTCGATGTGGTGCACCCCGAGGACAACATGGTCGATCATGGTCAGCCCCTCTCCCAGCCCACCTAGACCGTATCTCCGGGGTACGACATTCCTTGATCCCCGTGCGCCGAGCGGCAGTCAGTATGCGCCGAGCAGAGCAGCGGCGTGACTGACCTGCACGGTGTGGGTGACGCAATCATCGCCCTCGATCATGTGCAACAGGAACCCGGTGGGCTCGGCCAGATAGCCGGGCGGCGCGTCGGAGTTGAGCAGCAGCCCGGTCTGACGCCACAGGCTGGGCGCGACGGTGAGCACGCTGCCGGCGAAGGCGGCGGTGATGGGACGGTGCACGTGCCCGGCCATCACCCGGGCGACATTGCCGTGCGCGGCGACGACCTCGCGCAACGCGTCACCGTCGAGCAGTCGCATGCCGTCGAGAAACCGGATGCCGACCGGCATGGGCGGATGGTGCAGACCGATCATTGCCGGTACGTCAGGCCGGCGCCGAAGCATGTCATCGAGCCAGGAGAGCTGAGCGGCCCCGAGCCGCCCGGCCGGCGAACCCTCCACCAGCGAATCCAGCGCGACCAGGGTGAACTCCGGATACTCGACCGCGTAGTAGGGCTGGCCGCCGAAAACATCGAGCAGCGGCCCCCGGCAGTCATGGTTGCCGGTCACCAGGTGCAACGGCAGCGGAAAATCGCCGATGATCTCCTTGAGCGCCGCGTACTCGTCGGGCCGGCCGTGATCGGTGAGATCGCCGGTGATGACGACACAGTCGGGCCGCGGGTCGAGTCCCATGACCCGGGCGAGAGCCAGCTGCAGACCGGTGGCGGGCCCGGCCCCGAGCGCCCCGGTGGTGATGTGCGAGTCGCTCAGCTGAGCGATGAACGTCGTCATGCGCCCATGATCCGGCGCAAGTCGCGCCGGGCAACCGATCGGTCGTAACTCCTACAGCGTCAAAAACAGGACGCCATTTCTATTTCACCTTGCGGGTCGACCGGGCCACGATCGCCTCGTATTCCGGGTGCTTGTCCAGCCACCCGCTCAGGAAAGGGCAGATCGGCACGACGGTCCGGCCC
This sequence comes from Actinoplanes sp. NPDC048791, assembly GCF_040650095.1. Classification (NCBI taxonomy): domain Bacteria; kingdom Bacillati; phylum Actinomycetota; class Actinomycetes; order Micromonosporales; family Micromonosporaceae; genus Actinoplanes; species Actinoplanes sp. NPDC048791. Next base: position 2,877 of record NZ_JBEZGQ010000282.1, read on the forward strand.
TTGCCCCGCGCATCGTCCATCGCCGCCTGGGCTAGGGCCGAGCCGACGCCCTGGCCCTCGAACTGGGGGTCGACCTTGGTGTGGGTGTAGGCGATGATGCTGCCGGTCAGCTGGTAGGTGAGCACACCGGCCAGCGCGTCCGCCTCGTCGTGGGCCTCGAAGCGCTCCCGCTCGGGCACGTCGGTCACCGTGAACGTCATCCCGCCATCCAAGCACGGCCGATCCTGACGAACACGGCCCGTCGGGCTGCGAACAGCTGGTCCACGTGCACCGTCGGCGTGGAAGGCTCAAGCTGAGCGACGACGGCACATCACCACGGAAGAGGCAGCACATGGAATACACCCGACTCGGCCGGACCGGCCTGCGCGTGAGCCGGATCGGCCTGGGCTGCATGAGCTACGGCGACCCGGGCGCCGGCCTGCACCGGTGGACGCTGGACGAGGACGCGGCGGCCGTGTTCTTCCAGCAGGCCGTCGAGCTGGGAGTCACGTTCTGGGACACCGCGAACGTCTACCAGGGCGGCACGTCGGAGGAGTACGTCGGCCGGGCGATCAGCCGATTCGCCCGCCGCGAGGACATCGTGCTCGCCACCAAGGTCAGCGGCAAGATGCACGAGGGACCGGGCGGCAGCGGCCTGTCCCGCAAGGCGATCCTGGAACAGGTCGAAGCCTCCCTGCGCCGGCTCGGCACCGACTACATCGACGTCTACTACCTCCACCGCTTCGACCCGGAGACACCGGTCGAGGAAACGATGGCGACCCTGCACGACCTGGTGACCGCGGGAAAGGTCCGCTACCTCGGCGCATCCTCGATGTGGGCGTGGCAGTTCGCCAAAATGCAACACACGGCCACCCGGAACGGCTGGACGACCTTCGCAGCGATGCAGGACCAGTACAACGTCCTGAAGCGCGAGGAGGAGCGGGACATGATCCCGATGTGCCTCGATGAGGGTGTGGGGCTGACCCCGTACTCGCCGTTGGCGAAGGGCCGGGCGACCCGCCCCTGGGGAGAGCAGACGGCCCGGTCATCGTCGGACACCGTCGCAACGGCATTCGACCGCGACGCCGACAAGCCGGTGGTGGACGCGATCCAGAAGGTCGCGGAAGCCCGCGCTGTGCCAATGGCCCAGGTGGCGCTGGCGTGGGTCCTCGCCAAGCCGGTCGTCTCCTGCCCGATCGTGGGCGCGACAAAGCCGAACCACCTGAAGGACGCCACGGCCGCGCTGTCGCTCACGCTGACAGAAGACGAGATCGCCGAGCTTGAGAAGCCGTACACACCCCAGGACAACTACTGGTGGTGAACCGCAGCCGACGGTCACCGCCAGAAGACGATATAGGTTCCGGCGACAACGATGAAGATCCACACGACGGTCGGGAGCACCCAGGTCACCAGATGACCGAAGTCCCTCGGTGACGGTGTCGCCTTCGGAGCGGTGCCAGTAGCTCCGGCGAGCACCGACGGTGCGATCTCGTAGAGCGTGCGGGCCCCGAACAGCACCATGACCACCAGGCAGAACACAAGCCAGGCCAGGCGCCACACGAGTGAAGGGCGGCCGACGAACTGCCCGAGCAGCGCCCAGAACTCGGTCATGTCACCGCTCCCAGGCCGGAGTGCTCGAGCCCGATCGCCGACTGGTCTCGCCGAGCGCCGCCCCCATCACCCGCGCGGCGAGGCGCCCGGGCGATGCTGTTCGTTGACCTCATGACCACCTCCCAGATCCGGTGGGACGGCCTACGGCAGTACGGGACGGCTCAGAGAAACGCCGGACTGTCCGGCATAAGTCCCAGATGGCTTGACAGTCCTGGGATACTCTCGGGGTGTAGCTTCCAAACGTCCCAAACCTTTAGGCGTTTGACCTATCCTACGTGTTGGTAGGAATGAAACAAAGCTGCCGGGGTGCCACATTGGGGTCTTGAGCGAGGAGGAACCGGCATGGCGGGTTCGCCGATGTACAAGATCATTTCTGAGCAACTTCGAGCCAAGATCGAAGCCGGGGAGTTCCGGCCCGGTCAACAGCTCCCGACGGAGCTCGAGCTGCGAGATCAATACAACGCTTCGCGCAACACCGTGCGCGACGCCCTCAAGACCTTGGTGGATGCGGGCTTGATCGAGGCCTTCTCCGGCAAGGGAACCTTCGTCAAACAGAGCATCGTCCCGTTCGTGATCACGGTGACCAAAGATCCGGAAACCGGCTTCGGCGGCGGCGAGGGAGCGGCGTACGAGCGGGAGATCCAAGAGCAGCAACGAGTCCCCTCAGCCTCGGCGCCAAGGGTGGAGATCCAGACGACACGGCCTGACATCAGCGTCGCGCTCGCACTGGAGCCTGACGCTCACGTCATCAGCCGGCATCAGGAACGATTCATCGACGGGATCCCCTTCTCACTGCAGACGAGCTTCTACTCACGAGGCCTTGTCCAACGTGGCGCCGAACGACTGATGGACCCGGTCGATCTGGCCGAGGGAACGGTCCGCTACCTCAGCGAAACCCTCGGGCTCGAGCAGGTCGGTTACAAAGACACCATTCGGGTCCGGCCCGTCGATGAGACGGAAGAGCGATTCTTTGATCTGCGGGCAAGCAGCCAACGATCGGTCATCGAGCACAAGCGAATCGCCTACGCCCCCGACGGCGTCCCGATTCGGCTCACCATCACGGTCTTCCACCCGGACCGCGCGGAAATCACGATAAATGAGGGTGAGGTGCCATCCTGACATCCGGCACGGACGGCAGAGCTACACCAACAATTGCTACGAACCAGAAGAGAGCGTCATGAACAACGTACTTCCGAAGGCACACTGGAATCCTTCGGTGGAGGCGACTCGCCCCTACATCACCGCCGTCGTCAAAGCACTCATCGCGCGGGACGTGAAGGTCACCGAATCCTGGCTCGACCCCTTCTACCCCGATCCACGCGACGCCACGATCCGCATCAACGAGTCCGAAGCCCTGGTGTGGAACGAGGAGCAGGGCTGGTACTGCGGCGAATTCGTCTGCGGCGAACAGGGCCAGCGCACGATGCTCGTGGACTCCGCCGGGCTGGGCGGCGGCGTACTGCCCTCCGCCAACGATGTTGTCGACCGTTTCCTGAACGGCGTCCGCACCGCTGTAGAGGTATACCGTCGGCTCTCCGACAAAGACGGCTTCGAAGGCGCCCTCCGCAAGGCCGGCGAAGAGGCACTAGCCACCAACTGAGCTCACAGGAACAGCCGCCCCAAAGCCAACCGGCCAAAGGGCGGCTGTTCGCCTAAGAAAAACCGCCAGCCACAGCGAACCGCCCAGCGCCCACCACAGCGAACCGCAACCGAAGCACCCAGCCGCCCACTACAGCGGACCGCAACCGAAGCACCCAGCCGCCCACTACACCGCGGGGCGTCCGGGGGCTCGGCCCCCGGAGCAGAAATGACGAGATCCCCCCGTCCGCGCACTACGCGGACGAAGGGATCCCAGGATCTCGTGGAGCTGTGGGGATTTGAACCCCAGACCCCCTCGATGCGAACGAGGTGCGCTACCAGACTGCGCCACAGCCCCCCGGTCCCGTAGGACCGCAGCAAGGCTAACAGGTCCGCCCGGCCCCCCGCGAATCACCCTCCCCGGCGCGCCGGAAAGATCATTTCGGGCCCCGGCCGCCCGCCTCGTACGGTCGGCCGCGCAGCCCGCCGCCCCGGCGGTACGACACCGAGCCGCCGTTGACCGCGGCCGGCAGGTCGGACGGGTCGCGGTCCAGGCCCATCGCTGCCCGCCGTACGGCTTCCTTCTGGGCCGCCAGCCGACGCTGCGCTTCCCTTCGTGCCGCCGCCCTGCGCGCCTGCTCTCGCCGTACCTCTGCTTGTCTTGCGGCCAGCCAGGCCGCTTCCCGGGCCTCGACGCGGCGCCGGTGCCGGTCCGCGATCGCGCGGTTGCGCAGGTGCACCAGATACATCACCAGCAGGGTGCCGGTCACCGCGAAGCTGATCCAGAAGCCGGGGCCGACCGCCAGCACGCCGATCAGCTCGATCATGTTGAGCAGCAGCAGCGCTGCGAAGACGCGGCGGCGGCGGACCACTGCCGGGGTCTGGCGGCGCACCGGGGGGCGGCGGACCGGCCGGCGGGCCGGGACCAGGCGTAGTTTGCGGGCCGGGGGCGCCGATACGGGGGCGGCCGATACCGGGGCCGGGTCACCCGTTAGGGTCCGCGACGTAACCAGATACTGGCGTCCGGGGTTGACCGGTCGGCGTCCGGGCACAGTGCGGAGCCGACGGCGGCGCTGCAGCACCCGAGCCGTCGACGACGCCCGCTCCGCCGCGAGGCGCTCGGTGGCGTCGTACCGGCGCACGAGCGCCGGTGCGAGGGCGAGCAACCCGGCGGCGGCGAGGACGGCGAGGAGCACCGAGGTCGGCACCCTCACCCCTCCCGTCAGCCTGCGGTGCCCGGGCCGGTGGCTCCGGGCACACAAAAGTCCTAATCTCCCCGAGGCTACGCACGGGAGTCACGATTTAACGGCACGCCGCGCCGGGGACGTACCGTCGTGATGATCAAATAAGTTGTGGCGGGCTACTGGGCGTTGGCTCGCAGGCGCCGCCAGCGGGCCACCAGACCGCCCTCGGCCGCGACCTCTTCGCTGGTCATCGCGTAGCCGAGGTGGTCGCGCCAGGCACCGTCGATGTGCATGTAGCGCGGGTGGTACGCCTCTTCACGGAAGCCGAGCTTCTCCACCACGCGCCGGCTGGGGCCGTTCTCGGGACGGATGTTGATCTCGACGCGGTGCAGGCCGCCGGCCCCGAACGCGTGGTCCACCGCCAGCGCCAGCGCGGTCGGGATGACGCCGCGTCCCGCCACTCGCGAGTCCACCCAGTAGCCCACGTACGCGGAGCCGAACGCCCGCCGCACGATGCTGCCCAGATTGATGTGCCCGACCAGCCGCTCGCTGCCGTCGTTCTCGCGCAAGCAGACGGCGAACGGCATGCTGTCGCCGTGCCGGGCGGCCCGCTTCATGTCGCGGTAGACGTACAGGTAGGCGCGGGTGGAGTTCATCTCCGCCCACGGGCCGGGCGGTGCCGACTCCCACGGGCTCAGCCACGCCTGGTTGGCGATCCGGACCTCGGACCAGGCCCGCGCGTCACTGCGGCGGTACGGCCTGAGCAGCACGGATCCCTCCGCCAGGACGGCAGGCCATCCGGGCGTGGACCCCAGCATCATCGCCTCCGGTCGAGCAGCAACACGTCGACGGTCGACCCGGCTGCCGCCGCGGTGACCCGCTCCCCGAGCACCAGCAGACCGTTGGCCTCGGCGAGGCCGGACAGAGTGTACGGCCCTCCGGCGAGCGGCTGCACAGTGTAGCCACCGCCGCGCCGTTCCGCGACGTGTGCCGGGCGGAACTCGCGCAGCCCGCCGGGTGACGACACGGTCTCCAGCAGGTGCGCCTTGACGCTGGGGCGGAACACCGGTTCGGAGCCGGCCAGCAGCTGGATGACCGGCCGGGCCAGCACCTCGAAGCCGATCAGGGCGGCGCCGGGCTCGCCGGGCAGGCAGACCACCGGGACCTCCTCGCCGCCGACCGTGCCGAAGCCGAGGGTGGCGCCCGGGCACAGGGCGACGTCGGTGAACTCGACCGTGCCCCGGCCGTGGTCGCGGCGGGACAGCACCCGGCGCAGCATGTCGCCGGGGCCGGTGCCCGTACCCCCGGTGGTGATGATCAGGTCGGCCCGAAGCGTCTGGTCCTCCAGCAGGCCACGCAGGCCCTCGGGGTCGTCGTCGCAGATGCCGATCCGGTACGCGAGCGCGCCGGCCTCGACAGCGGCCGCGGTCAGCGCGTGCGAGTTGGCGTCCACCACCTGGCCGGGCTGGCTGGGCCGGCCCACGTCGACGAGCTCGTCGCCGGTGGCCACCACGACCACCCGGGGGCTGGGCCGGACCACGACGTGCCCGATCCCGGACGCCGCGAAGACCGCCACCATCGCCGGGGTCACGTACGAGCCCGCGGACGCCAGCACCCGGCCGACGGGCAGCTCGTCGCCCGCCCGCCGGACGCCGGATCCACGCTTCGGGGCGTGCAGGATCTCCACCGCCGCCATGCCCTGGTCGGTCCAGTGCACCGGCACGACCACGTCGGCCCCGATCGGCAGCGGCGCACCGGCCGCCACC
>NZ_JBEZGQ010000283.1:0-8987 GCF_040650095.1 Actinoplanes sp. NPDC048791
GCCGTGCTTCTGCGCTGGTACGCCGTGCTCTCCTTCGCCCTGGTGGCGGGGAATCCGGTGCTGTCGTACGACGCCCGCACGGTCCCGTTCCTGCTGGTCACCCTGGGCGCCATCCCGGCGGTGCTGATCGGGGCCCGGCGCAGCCCGCGCACCGCCCGGCTGCCCTGGTGGTTGCTGCTGGCCGGCCTGGTGGTGTTCAACCTCGGCAACTGCGCCTGGCTCTGGGTGGTCTACGCGCAGGGACGGATCAGCGGTGACGGCTCCCCGGCGGACGCGTTGTTCAGCCTGGCCAACCTGCTCATGTTCGCCGGGGCGATGGTCGTGGTGTTGCGGCGCGGCCGGCGGGACATCGGCGGTGTCATCGACTCGGCCATCACCGCGCTGGCTCTCGGCGGCCTGCTCTGGGACACCGTACTGCTGCCGCAGCTGACCGCCACCGACGTGCCGATGGGCCGGCAGGGCGCGCTGTTCGTCAACGTGCTGGTGATGGCCGGCACGCTCGGCGCACTCCTACGGGTCTCCCTGGTGGCCGGCGGCCGGCTGCCCGCCCTGTGGATGCTGGCCGCGGGTATGGCGGCGGGGCTGGTCGGCAACGTCGCCGCGGCGATGACCATCGATCCGGTCAGCGGCGTCCGGGCCGACTGGACCAACATGCCGTTCCTGGTGGCGTACGCCCTGCTCGGTTGCGCGGCCCTGCACCCCTCGTCGGCGCTGATCCTGCAGCCGGGCCGACCGCCGGACGACGACCTGTCGGCGACCCGGCTGGCCTTTCTGGGCATCATGACGGCCCTGATCCCCGTGGTCGGCGGCGGCCGGGTGGTGTTCGGCCTGGAGAGCGACGGGCTGCTCATCGCGGTCGGGTCGGCCGCGGTGATCCCGCTGGTCATGATCCGGATCGCGCGGCTGGCCGGTCAGCGCCGCCGGGCCGAGCGGGCGCTGCGCCGGATGGCCACCCACGACGCCCTGACCGGCCTGCCGAACCGGGCGGCCTGCCTGGAACGGCTCGAGACCGACCTGGCCGACCTGCGCACCGGCCACCCGGCCGGGCTGGCCGTGCTCTTCACCGACCTCGACGGCTTCAAACCGGTCAACGACCGGCTCGGCCACGCGGCCGGCGACGAGCTGCTGATCGCGGTGGCCGGCCGGCTGCGCGGCTGCGTACGCGAGCAGGACCTGGTCAGCCGGTTCGGCGGGGACGAGTTCGTGGTGGTGTGCCGCGACACCGATCCCCGGGCCGCCGTGGACGCGATCTGCGCCCGGATCCGCGAGATGGTCGAGCAGCCGCTGACCGTGGGCGGCGAGTCCGTCCGGATCGGCCTGAGCGTCGGCGTGGCCTTCGCCGGCCCGGCCGCCACCACCGACGACCTGATCGGCCGGGCCGACCTCGCCATGTACGCCGCCAAGCAGTCCAAGTCGATCGGCACCCTCAGCCTCGCGCTGGCCTGATCACCAGGGCACCGGCCCCTCCTCGTCGAAGAAGCCACCGGTCGGTCCGTCCGCCCCCAGCGTCGCGAGCCGGACCACGATCGCCGCGCCCTGCTGCGGCGTACGGGGCGCCCGGTGGTCGGTGAAGTCGGTGGCCACCCAGCCGGGATCCGCCGCGTTCACCAGCACCCCGTCCTTGGCCAGCTCCTTCGCGTACTGCACGGTCAGCGAGTTGAGGGCGGTCTTGGACGGCACGTACGCGGCACTCGGCGGCATCTGCGCCAGCAGCCCGTCCGGGTCGCTCATCGCGGCCAGCGAGCCGACGCCGCTGGACATGTTGACGATGCGGGGAGCGCCGGACCGGCGTAGCAGCGGCAGCATCGCGTTGGTCACGGTCAGTACGCCGATGACGTTGACGTCGAACACCGCGCGGAACACCGCCGGGTCGACGCTGCTCGGTGCCTGCGTGAGGCCGCCGCTGATGCCCGCGTTGTTCACCAGCACGTCGAGCCGGCCGAACCGCTCCTCGACGGTCGCGGCCGCCGCCCGGGCCGTCGCCGGGGCGGTCACGTCGAGAGCGATCGGGTGCACGTCGTCATGGCCCGCCTCCCGCAGCGCCGCGACAGCTCGCTCCCGGCGCTGCTCGTCGCGGGCGCCCAGGAACACTGTCATGCCGCGCTCCGCGAGCTGCGCGACGATCTCGTAGCCGATGCCTTTGTTCGCCCCGGTCACCAGGGCGATGGTCTGTTCCGTCATGCCTCCAGCGGACCATTGCGGCCCGGTGCGCGGGAATGACCGATGGGGTCTCGGGCGATACCGTGGCGGTATGGAGCGGCTGGAGACGCGCGAGCTGTCGTACTTCGTCGCGGTGGCCGAGGAGCTGCACTTCGGCCGGGCGGCGCAGCGCCTGGGCATCGCCCAGCCCCCGTTGTCGCGCGCGATCAAGCAGCTCGAGCGCCGGTTGGGCGTGGTGCTCTTCGAGCGCGACAGCCGACAGGTGACGCTCACCGAGGCCGGCGCGGTGTTCCTGCACGAGGGCCGCAAGGCGCTGGACGCGGTCGCGGCCTCGGTGCGCCGCACCCAGCGCGCCGGTCAGCCGGTCCGCAAGCTGGTGCTGGTGATGAAGCCGAACACCGACGGCGGTCTGCTGGGCGACATCCTGGCCGCCTACGCGTCCGAGCCGGAGTCGGTCGGGGTCGAGGTGCTGATGTGCGGGATCGGCGAGCAGGCGGGGCTGCTGCGCGAGGGACAGGCCGACGCCGCGCTGCTGCATCACCCGTTCGACGACACCAGCGGCTTCGACGTCGAGGAGCTTCGGGTCGAGGGTCAGGTGGCGGTCGTGCCGCGCGGGCACCGGCTGGCCGGGCGCGGCAGCATCCGGCTCGCCGACCTGGCCGGTGAGGTGCTGCCCCGCTGGCCCGGCATGCCCGCGGACGCCCCTACCGGCCCGGTGGTGCACGAGGCCGCCCAGCTGCTCCAGCTCATCGCCCTCGGGCAGACGATCGCCGTGCTGCCCGAGTCGGCCGGTGACGAGCTGCGCAGCGAGCTCGTCTGCGTGCCGGTCAGCGACGCCGTCCCGATCGTGTCGATGCTGGCCTGGCCCGAGCGCAGCACCTCACGGTCGCTGGCCGCGTTCGTCCGGGTGGCGGCCGACCTCGCCGCCAAGCACCGTCAGAGCGAGTCCACCTTCGCGCCGGTGCGCCCGGCCCGGTCCACACCCCAGTCGTAGAGCGCCTGCAGCACCGGCGCCAGGGTGCGGCCCTCGTCGGTCAGGTCGTATTCCACGTGCGGCGGCACGGTGCCCAGGTCACGCCGGGTGATCAGGCCGTCGGCCTCCAGCTCGCGCAGGCGCTGGCTGAGCATCTTCTCGCTGATGCCCGGCGTGCGGCGGCGCAGCTCACCGTAGCGGTGCACACCCTCCTTGAGATGGGAGAGCAGCACCGTGCGCCAGCGGCCGCCGATCACGTCGACGGTCAGCTCGACCGGGCAGGAGTAGCGCTTGGGCACGCACCATTATGTGCGTTCTTGTGGCCGGTTGCGGGCCCGTGGTGGGCTGGGCGCCATGGCTGAGACACCGACGCTCTACGAGTGGGCCGGCGGCACCGACGCGTTCGTCCGGCTGACCAAGGCTTTCTATGCCCGGGTCACCGACGACGAACTGCTCGGGCCGCTCTTCGCCCGGATGGACCCCGAGCACTTCCGGTACGTCGCCCTGTGGCTGGCCGAGGTCTTCGGCGGACCGGCCGTCTACACCGAGGAGCACGGCGGCTACTCGCACATGGTGGCCAAGCATCTCGGCATGGCGATCACCGAACCGCAGCGGCGCCGCTGGATCGAGCTGATCCAGGACGCCGCCGACGAGGCCGGGCTGCCCGACGACCCGGAGTTCCGGGCGGCCTTCCTGGGCTACCTGGAGTGGGGGACCCGGCTGGCCAAGCAGAATTCCCAGCCCGGGGCCGACGTCGTGCCGCAGGCGCCGGTGCCGCACTGGGGCTGGGGAGTGGCGCCGCCGTACCTGCCGGGCTGAGCGATATCGGTTGCCGCGGCCGCGATGATGGTCGGATGTTCAGCTTCGCCGACGTCACCAGAGCCCGGTCCGTGGTCCACCAGCACCTGCCGCCGACGCCTGCCCGTTCCTACCCCGCGCTCGACGCGGCGGTGGGTGCTTCCGTCCTGGTCAAGCACGAGAATCTGCAACCGGTCGGGGCGTTCAAGGTACGCGGCGGGCTGACGCTGCTCGCCGCCATGTCGGAGCAGGACCGGTCCCGTGGCACGGTCAGCTACTCCACCGGCAACCACGCGCGGTCTCTGGCGTACGCCAGCCGGGCCTACGGCGCGCCGTGCACCGTGGTGATGCCGGCGACGGCCGCTCCGGCCAAGGCGAAGGCCATCGAGGAGCTGGACGCGCAGGTCGTCCTGCACGGCGACGACCTGGAGGCGGCCCAGCACCACGCCGAGAAGCTGGCCGAGCGGTCCGGCGCGCGGCTGGTCAGCCCGGGCGACACCCCGGAGCTGCTCGCCGGGGTGGGCACGCTCTACCTGGAGATCTTCGAGGCCCATCCGGACCTGGAGGCGATCCTGGTCCCGGTCGGCAGCGGTACGGGCGCGAGCGCCGCCACGGTGGTCGCCCGCGAGCTGGCCCCCGGCTGCCGGGTCATCGGCGTGCAGTCAACCGAGTCGCGGGCCGCGCACGACTCGTGGCGGTCCGGTGAGCTGGCGAAGCGCCCGAACCGTACCCGGGTCGCCGGGCTGGCCACCGGTCGCGGCTACGCCCTGCCGCAGAGTGTCATGCGAGCCGGCCTGGCCGACTTCCTCCTCGTCACCGACGACGAGATCGCCGCGGCGCAGCGCCTGCTTGCCACGACGGCGGACACCGTCGCGGAGGGCGCAGGCGCGGCCGCCCTGGCCGGCCTGTTGAGCCGCCGGGACCTGTTCGAGGGCACCCGCGTGGCAATCGTCTGCACCGGCGGCAACGCCGACGAGGCGGAGCTGGCGATGCTGGGCTGAGCGCACCAGGAGCATCCAGCAAGAGTCCCGCCGGTCAGCCCGGATCACAGTGATCTGCTGGCGGCGGGACTCTGTGCGCGTACCGGAAAAGGTTTTATCCGGCTTGTTCGGCGAGGGAGAGGAACTGGCGCTTGGACGCCAGGGCCTGCTCGGCCTCCTTGATCCGCTTGGCGTCGCCCGCGGCCTGGGCCCGGGCCAGCCGCTGCTCGGCCTCCGCGACCTGCTCACGCATCTGCTGGAGCAGCGGGTTGTCCTGCGGCGTGGTCTTGCGCCACGCCGAGTCCATCGCGACCCGGATGCGTTCCTCGGCGGCCCGCCAGCGGCGGTCCAGCGACGCGGTCGACTCGCGGGGCACCCGGCCGGCGTCGTGCCAGGCCGCCTGGGCGTCCCGGAGCTTGTTCTGGGCGCCGCGCGGGTCCGCGTCGACGTCCAGCGCCTCGATCTCGGCCAGGATGGCCTGCTTCTTCTCCAGGTTGCCCTTGTATTCGGCGTCGCGGGCCGAGAAGACCTCGCTGCGCCGGGTGAAGAAGGCGTCCTGGGCGGCCCGGAAGCGTTCCCAGAGGCGCTGCTCGGCCTCCTTGGCGGCGCGGGGAGCGGCCTTCCAGTCGTTCATCAGGTCCTTGAGCCGGTTGGCCGTGGTGGACCACTCGGTCGACTCGGCCAGGCTCTCGGCCTCCTTGACCAGCTCTTCCTTGGCGGTCTGGGCCTGCTTGCGCTGACCGTCCAGGGTGGCGAAGTGCGCCCCGCGGCGGCGGGTGAAGCCGTCCCGGGCGGCCGCGAAGCGCTTCCACAGCTCGCCGTCGGTCTTCTTGTCGACGCCGCGGATGGTCTTCCACTCGTCGAGGATCTCCTTGAGCCGGTCGCCCGCGCTCTTCCACCCGGTCGACTCGGCGGCGATCGTCTCCGCCTCCTCGACCAGGGCGGTCTTGCGCGCCAGGGCTTCGCCCCGGGCCACCTCGCGGGCGGCCTTGGCCTCGCCGGCCTTCTCCTCGGCGACCGCGGTCAGCCGGTCGAGGCGGGCGGCGAGCCCGTCGATGTCGCCGACGACGTGTGCCTCGCCGAGGCTCGCCCGGATCCGCTTCACGCTGGTCAGCGAGTGTGCGGCGTCCGCGGCGCCGGACTTGAGCCGGGCCTCGATGAGGTCGACCTCGGTCACCAGATCCGCGAACCGCCGGGCGAAGTGGGCCAGGCCCTCCTCGGGTGTGCCCGCCTGCCACGAGCCGACCACGCGGTCGCCCTCGGCCGTCTTCACATACACGGTGCCGTCGGCATCCACGCGCCCGAAGGCCGTCCAGTCGTTCATGAGCCCACCCTCGTTCTCCCGGCTGCACGGGCCTCGCTGCCCGCGACCGCCGCCATAGCGCAGTCGAATGCCATCATTCCATCGGCATTCTTTCTCGCGCATTGTCACAGGTCCAACCCGGTTCCGGGGAAGCGCCCGCGAACGACCGTGACCAGCCCGTTACGGTGGCTCCGTGCCATTGCTCCCAGGTTCGCCGGTGATCGCGGTCGTCGGGCCCACCGCGGCCGGGAAATCCGCCCTCAGCATCGCGCTGGCCCACGCCCTCGGCGGCGAGGTGGTCAACGCCGACTCGATGCAGCTCTACCGCGGGATGGACATCGGCACTGCCAAACTGACCGTTGACGAGCGGGAAGGCGTCCCGCACCACGTGCTGGACGTCTGGGACGTGCGTGAGCCGGCGAGTGTCGCGGCCTACCAGGAGCTGGCCCGCTCGGCCGTCGACGGCATCCTCGCCCGGGGCCGAGTGCCGCTGCTCGTGGGCGGCTCCGGGCTGTACGTCCGGGCTGTTCTGGAAGAGTTCGAATTTCCCGGCACGGATCCCGCCATTCGGGAGCGGCTGGAGCGGGAGCTCGCCGCGGTGGGACCGGCGCCGCTGTACGAGCGGCTGCGGACGCTGGACGAGCCGGCCGCCACCAAGATCCTTCCGTCCAACGGGCGGCGCATCGTCCGGGCCCTCGAGGTGATCGAGCTGACCGGCGCGCCCTTCACCGCCTCGCTGCCGGCACCGACGCCGCACTACCCGTCGGTGCAGCTCGGTGTCGACCGCGAGGCTTCGTCGCTGGATCAGCGGATCGCCGACCGGGTCGACCTGATGTGGGCGGCCGGCCTGCTCGACGAGGTACGCGGGCTCGACGGGCTGCGCGAGGGCCGCACGGCGAGCCGGGCCCTGGGCTACCAGCAGGCGCTGGCCCAGCTCGACGGCGAGTTCACCCAGGAGCAGGCGGTCGAGGAGACGGTCCGGGCCACCCGGCGCTTCGTGCGCCGCCAGCGCTCGTGGTTCCGCCGCGACCCGCGGATCACCTGGCTCGACGGCGCGTCACCGACCCTGACGGAGGACGCGTTGGCGGCCTGCGCGGCGGCTGCGCGATGATGGACCGCGTGTTGTTCACCAAGGGCCATGGCACCGGCAACGATTTCGTCATCCTCGGCGACCCGGACGGGGCGCTGGAGCTGACCCCTGCGCTGGTCGCGGCGCTCTGCGACCGGCACCGCGGCATCGGCGCCGACGGCGTGCTGCGCGTCGTGCGCAGCGCCAAGCACCCCGACGGCGCGGGTTTCGCCGCCGACGCCGAGTGGTTCATGGACTACTGGAACGCCGACGGCTCGCTGGCCGAGATGTGCGGCAACGGCGTCCGCGTCTTCACCCGCTACCTGCTGGCCAACGGCCTGGCCACGCCCGGCCCGGAGGGCCTGCCGGTGGCGACGCGGGCCGGCGTCGTGCGCGCGGCGGTCGAGGCGGACATCATCTCCGTCCACATGGGCGCCCCCAAGGTGTACGCGGCCAGCACGGCCACCGTCGGTCCGCTGACCTTCCCCGGCGTCGCCGTGAACTGCGGCAACCCGCACCTGGTCTGCGGCCTGCACGACAGCCTGCCGCTCTCCTCGCTGGACCTGCACGTGCCGCCCGGCTTCGACCCGGCGCTGTTCCCGTCCGGGGTGAACGTGGAGTTCACCACCCCGGGCACCCCGGTGGAGGGCGCCGACCTGCACGTGCACATGCGGGTCTACGAACGCGGCTCGGCCGAGACGCTGTCCTGCGGTTCCGGGGCTCTCGCGGTCGGCGCGGTGGCACTGCGCGACGCCGGGCTGAGTGAGGGCGTCGTGGCGGTGGACCTGCCGGGTGGCCGGCTGACCGTGACCCGCCGCGGTGACTCCTGGTGGCTGGCGGGCCCGGCCGTGCTGGTCGCCACGGGCGAGGTGGACCCGGCGGCCCTCGTCTGATGGCGGGGCTGCACCGGGTGGCGCACCGGGGCTATTCGGCCGTCGCGCCCGAGAACACCCTGCCCGCCCTGGCCGCCGGGGTCCTCGCCGGCGCGACGCTCATCGAGTTCGACGTGCGGACCACGGCCGACGGCGTGCCCGTGGTGATCCACGACCGCACGGTGGACCGCACCACGGGCGGCACCGGCCACGTCTGGGAGCTGACCCTGGAAGAGATCTCGGGGCTGGACGCGGGCTCCTGGTTCTCCCCGGCGTACGCGGGGATCCGGATCCCGCTGCTGCGTGAGGTGATCGACCTGCTGCGTCCGTACGCGGTGGGGGTCACCCCGGACGCCGCACCGCCGATCGAGCTGCTGCTGGAGATCAAGCCGCCGGCCACCCCGGAGCAGGTGAAGGTCATCCTGGGGCAGGTCACGGAGGCCGGCCTGCTGGACCGCACGGTGGTGCAGAGCTTCGACCCGGAGGTCGTCCGGCTGGCCGGCGAGGTCGCCCCCGACGTACGCCTCGGCCTGCTGCGGCACGGCTTCGACGGCGAACAGCTGCGGGTCGCCCAGGAGTTGCGCCTGAGCTACGTGAACCCGAGTCTGCGCGCGGTGCTGGCCGACCCGCCGACGGTCGCCGCGCTCGCCGAGGCGGGCGTCGGGGTCATGCCCTGGACGCCGAACGACATGTCGCTCTGGCCCGCCCTGGTCGATGCCGGGGTCGCCGGCCTGATCAACGACCGCACCGGCGAGCTGACCGGCTGGATGGTCGCCCGCGGCCTGGCCTGACCCGTCCGCGGGGGCCGGCGGGTGGCCGGGGCGCGCTGGGG
>NZ_JBEZGQ010000284.1:0-8860 GCF_040650095.1 Actinoplanes sp. NPDC048791
GCGCCGCGAGCTGGCCGCGCTGGTCGCCCGGTCGCCGTTCGGGCAGGTCGCGGCGTACCCGGTCGTCGAGACCGTGCAGCGGGACGGCATCTGCGTCGAGGTGCTCGCGCCCGCGCCGGGCCTGTCGGAGGAGCTGGCCGTCGAGGCCCAGCAGCTGGCCATCGACCTGGCCAACGCCCTCGGAGTGGTCGGTCTGCTGGCCGTCGAGCTGTTCGAGACCGAGTCCGGCATCGTCGTCAACGAGCTGGCCATGCGGCCGCACAACTCCGGCCACTGGACCATCGAAGGCGCGCGGACGTCCCAGTTCGAGCAGCACCTGCGGGCCGTGCTCGACTACCCGATGGGCGAGACCTCCCCGGCCGCGCCGGCCGTTGTGATGGCCAACGTGCTCGGCGGCGAGCCGGGCGGCATGTCCATCGACGAGCGCCTGCACCACCTGTTCGCCGCCGACCCGGGTGCCCGCGTGCATCTGTACGGCAAGCAGGTCCGCCCCGGCCGCAAGATCGGCCACGTCACCGTGCTGGGCGACGACATGACCGCGGTACGCGCCCGGGCCGTGCGCGCCGCCCGCTGGCTCCAGGAAGGCAAGGAATGACACCCGTCGTCGGCGTGATCATGGGCAGCGACTCGGACTGGTCGACGATGGAGGCGGCGGCGCTGGCCCTCGCCGAGTTCGAGGTGCCGTTCGAGGTCGGCGTCGTGTCGGCGCACCGTACGGTGCAGAAGATGGTCGACTACGCGACGTCGGCGGCTGATCGCGGGCTCAAGGTCATCATCACGGGTGCGGGTGGGGCGGCTCACCTGCCGGGCATGGTGGCATCGATGACCCCGCTGCCTGTCATCGGCGTACCGGTGCCACTGAAGTATCTGGACGGCATGGACTCGCTGCTGTCGATCGTGCAGATGCCGGCGGGCGTACCGGTGGCGACGGTGTCGATCGGTGGCGCCCGGAACGCGGGTCTGCTGGCGGTCCGGATCCTGGCGGCGTCGGACCCGATGCTGCTCAAGCGCATGCGGGCGTTCCAGACCAACCTGGAGCAGGTCGTCGCGGAGAAGGACGAAGCGCTCCGCGCCCGCCTGCTCGGCTGAGCTCCTCAGCCGTCGATGCCGATGCCGAGGTCAGCAGGTGCCGTCTGCAAGAGCCAGGCGAGGGGCATCTTCGCGGCAACGTCGTAACTGTTGTCCGCGCCGAGGGAGTACAGGGTGACGGTCTGCGCGGCATCGCGCTCGACCAACCAGTACCGGGGGATACCCGCCTGGGCGTATTCGCGGAGCTTGATCACTTCGTCGGTCGACTCCGAACCGGGCGAAACGATCTCCACCACCAGCAGGAGGTCCGTAAGTGTCAGCCACACACTTCGCGACTGGGCCTTACTCCATACCGTGAGGTCTGGGATCCTGCCGCCGGAACCGGTACTACTGGGAATGCGGATGCCGGCCGCCTGAAGGAGTTGTTCAGCGGGCCAACCAGCCATCGCTAGCCATACGAGCACCCGACTGGCTATGGCGGCATGCTCGGAATCCGGCGGCGGCATTACCGACAAAGCTCCTTGAGGATTCAACTCATATCGATGGCCGTACTGATCGGCAGCGTTCATGGCCGCTACGTCGTCGAGTGTGACGACGGCAGGGAAGTACCTGCCAACGGCCTCTGCGCTCATGCCCGTCATCCTATCGGTGCCTCACCGCATGCGGACCAGGGCGCCGCGGAGGCGTTCCTGGGTTCGGCGGCGGTTTTCGTTTGTTGCGCCCAGGAAGAGCAGGATCACGCCTACCGGGACCAGGACCAGCCACGGGCCCACCAGCGTCGTGGCGAAGTGGATCGCCGCGATCGCCGTGGCCGCCGCGCCCACCACCACCGGCGCCTGCTGTTGCAGGCGGGAGCCCACGATCAGAGTCGCCACCGCGCCCAGCAGGAGCAGCAGTTCGCGCAGGTCGCCCGCGTCCGTGGCGATCACGATGCCGATCGTCGGGACGAAGGCCGCCAGCAGAGCCGGCCCGTACGCCGCCCAGCTGCTCAGGTCCGGACGCTGGCGGGCCTCCAGCACGCCCACCAGCAGCGCCAGCGCGGCGAACGGCAGCGTGTATGCCTCCGGGAGGGCCACGTCCGCGATCGCGATGAACAGCCAGATGCCGACGATCTCGAAGCCGACCGCCAGCCAGAACAGGTTGCGGCGCTGGTTCGGGGTGCGGCCCGGGCGGGTCGCCGTCAGACCGAGCACGGCGCCCCACGCTGCCAGCAGGGCCGCCAGGTGCGCCGGGGAGTTGAAGGCCAGCGCGCCCGCGAGCAGCGCTGACGCGTAGCCGCTCCACTCGACCGTGGTTGCCTCGCGGCGGTATTCGGGAAGGCCCAGGCGGGGCAGCAGGGCCTCCAGCACCAGCAGCACCGCGCCCACCGCCAGCACGCCGAACGCCGCCCACGGCGGGGTCAGCCCGGCCACCAGGGCGACCGTCAGCACGAACAGCTGGCCCATCACCGCGGCGAACAGCCAGCCCAGGATGCGGGCGGTCTGGCTGCGGCCGCCGATCGCGCCGATCAGGCCGACGATGATCGCCATGCCCAGGGTGAACAACGTCATCTGGCGCTGGGCGAGGCTGCCCGCCAGGCCGGCCCCGCCGGCCAGCAGGCCGATGACGAAGACGATGTTGCGGGTCGAGCGCAGCAGCCCGGCCCGGGTGGCGATCGGCGGCGGCGTCAGAGCCAGCCCCAGCATGGAGATGGTGAAGACGATCAGCGCGGCCGTCGTCGACGCGGGCCAGCGGACATCCAGCGCGATCGGGGCGATCAGCAGGGTGATGGCCAGGCCGGGCAGGATCACCGGTACGGCCTCAGCCGGCTTGCCGCCGAAGCCCAGCGCGGCGAGTGCCGCCGCGATCGTCAGCAGCACGGCGGCGAGCACGCTGGTGCCGTCGACGTTGCCGGAAACCGGGTCGGCCAGGGCCGCGACGGGCCCGTCCCAGATGGCGCCGAGCTGCTGCAACGGGTCGATCAGGGACGCGCGCAGCGCCGGGGCGATGGAGAACAGCGCCAGGATCGTCGGCAGCGCCGCGACGACCACCGCGCCGGTCGCCGGGTCGACGAGCCAGCGGCCCTTCCCGGGCGATCCGGGCGCGTTCCTCCAGCACCGCGCGCCGGGCCTGCTCCAGCTCGGTCAGCTCGGCCTGGCGGGTCAGCTCGGCCCGGCTGCGCCGGCGCCGGGACAGCAGGTCACCGGCGAGACCCATCGCGACCAGGAGCATCACGACGCTCCACACGTTGTCGCGCGGGGCGAACGCCACCACCGGCACGATGGTCAGCGCGATCACCAGGGCGATGACGGCCGACTCCTCGTGCCGCACCAGCGCGGCCAGCACAAACAGGAAGCCGAAGATCTGCACCGGCGACCAGGGCCAGGGCTCGGCCGAGGTGGAGCCGAGGATGCCCAGGTACAGCAGGGGATAGGCCAGGCGCCAGGCGAGCAGCGGACGGCGCACGGCGACCACCACCGGCAGCACCGCCCAGAGCGCCAGGGCACCCGCGACGAACCGGTTGAGGTCGCGGTTGTCGAGCAGGTAGGTGGCGTTCACCAGGGCCAGGCCGACCAGGGCGAGCAGGGCCACCGGTACGCCGTACAGCCGGATCCTGGCCCAGCGCCGGGTCCGGGCCGGCGGCTGCCGGCGGTCCGGGCCCAGCAGCACCCGGCGCACGGGACCGGTCAGCTCCATCCCGGCAGGCTACGGTGACCGGCCCCGGCCCGTCGTGCCCCTGCGGGATGATCTCTGTGTCCTACTCAGGTATGACAAGGGGTGGGCTTCGTCCTACCAGCAGGTAACGCCTAGTCTGCGAGCGGTCTGTTCCTCGAGCGAAGGAGTACGCGTGGCCCGCACCGTGTTGGTGACCGGAGGTAACCGAGGCATCGGCCTGGCCATCGCGCGGGCCTTCGCCGAGCAGGGCGACCGGGTCGCCGTCACGCACCGTGGCAGCGGCGCGCCCGAGGGGCTGTTCGGGGTCCAGTGCGACATCACCGACTCGGCCGCCGTCGACGCCGCCTTCACCACCGTGGAGCAGGAGCTGGGCCCGGTCGAGGTGCTGGTCGCCAACGCCGGCATCACCGACGACACGCTGCTGCTGCGGATGAGCGAGGAGCAGTTCAGCCGGGTGCTGGACACCAACCTGACCGGTTCGTTCCGGGTCGCCAAGCGGGCCAGCAGCAAGATGCTGCGGGCCAGGTGGGGCCGGATCATCTTCATCTCCTCGGTCGTCGGCCTGTACGGCGGGCCCGGCCAGGTCAACTACGCGGCCAGCAAGGCCGGGCTGGTCGGCATGGCCCGCTCGATCACCCGTGAGCTGGGCAGCCGTAACATCACGGCGAACGTGGTGGCGCCGGGCTTCATCGACACCGAGATGACCGACGTGCTGTCCGAGTCCCGCAAGGCGGAGATCCTCAAGGCGATCCCCGCCGGACGGCTCGCGGCGCCGGACGAGGTCGCCCGGGCGGTGACGTTCCTCGCCGGGGACGGCGCGGCGTACATCTCGGGCGCGGTCATCCCGGTCGACGGCGGCCTCGGCATGGGTCACTGAGACCGAGTTCCCCCAAGCCCTGCGAAACGGAGAAAACGAAGTGTCTGGACTGCTCGCCGGCAAGCGGCTGCTCATCACCGGCATCATCACCGACGCGTCGATCGCGTTCTCGGTGGCGAAGATCGCCCAGGAGAACGGCGCGGCGGTCGTGCTGACCGGCTTCGGCCGCATGTCGCTGGTCGAGCGGATCGCCAAGCGGCTGCCCGAGCCGGCGCCGGTCATCGAGCTGGACGTGACCAACCCGGAGCAGCTCGCCGGCATCGCCGACAAGGTGCGCGAGCACGTCGACGGGCTCGACGGCGTGGTGCACTCGATCGGCTTCGCGCCGCAGAGCTGCCTCGGTGGCGGGTTCCTGGACGCCCCGTGGGAGGACGTCGCCACGGCGCTGCAGGTGTCGACGTACTCGTACAAGTCGCTGGCCACCGCCTGCCTGCCGCTGATGGGCGCGGGCGGCAGCATCGTCGGCCTGACCTTCGACGCGACCAAGGCCTGGCCGGTCTACGACTGGATGGGCGTGGCCAAGGCGGGCCTGGAGTCGGCCTCCCGCTACCTCGCGCTGCACCTGGGCAAGCAGGGCATCCGCAGCAACCTGGTGTCGGCCGGGCCGCTGCGCACGATGGCCGCCAAGTCGATCCCGGGCTTCGAGCAGTTCGAGGAGGCCTGGGCCGAACGCGCGCCGCTGGGCTGGGACCTGAGCGACCAGGAGCCGGCCGCGCGGGCGGTCTGTGCCCTGCTGTCCGACTGGTTCCCGGCCACCACGGGCGAGATCGTGCACGTCGACGGCGGGTATCACGCGCTCGGCGCCTGAGCCCGGGGCGGGGGTGGCTGTGGGCCACCCCGCCGGGCGAGGGAGTATGGAGCGGTGGCGTACGACGCGTTCCTTCTGCTGTCCTTCGGTGGCCCCGAGCACCCCGACGATGTGATGCCGTTCCTGCGCAACGTGACGCGCGGGCGGGGCATCCCCGAGGAACGTCTGGCCGAGGTGGCCGAGCACTACTACCACTTCGGCGGCGTCTCGCCGATCAACCAGCAGTGCCGTGACCTGCTGGCGGCGGTGACGGCGGATTTCCGCGCGCACGGCATCACGCTGCCGACGTACTGGGGCAACCGCAACTGGCAGCCGATGCTGGCCGACACCATGGCGCAGATGCGCGACGACGGCATCACGTCGGCGCTCGGCTTCGCCACCAGCGCGTACGGCGGCTACTCCTCCTGCAAGCAGTACTGGGAGGACATCGCCCAGGCCCGCGCGAAGGTCGGTCCGGGCGCGCCCGCCGTGGCCAAGCTGCGCCAGTTCCACGACCACCCGGGCTTCGTCGCGCCGCACGCCGACGCGGTCACCGCCGCCCTGGCCCAGCTCGACCCGGCCCGCCGGGCCAGCACCCGGCTCGTCTTCACCGCCCACTCCATCCCGGTGTCGATGGCCAGGACCGCCGGCCCCGACGGCGGCCGCTACGAGGCCCAGCTGCACGAGACCGCCGCGCTGGTGCACGCCGCCGCCGCACCCGACCTGCCCTGGGACCTGGTCTGGCAGAGCCGGTCCGGCCCGCCGCAGGTGCCGTGGCTGGAGCCGGACATCAACGACCACCTGACCGCGCTGGCCGAGAAGGACGTCACCGACGTGGTGGTGAGCCCGATCGGTTTCGTCTCCGACCACCTGGAAGTGCTCTGGGACCTGGACAACGAGGCCCGGGACACCGCCGCCGGGCTCGGCCTGGGCTACGCCCGCGCGGGCACCCCCGGCACCGACCCCCGGTTCGTCACGATGGTCCGTGAGCTGGTCGAGGAGCGGACGAACGGCGTCGCCCGGGAACGGCTCGGTACGCTGCCGGTCTGGGACCAGTGCCCGGCCAACTGCTGCCCGCCCCCGCAACGCCGAGGAGCCTCATGACCGAGCGCAAGGCTGTCGAGAGCTGGCTCACCGACATGGACGGGGTCCTCGTCCACGAGGGCGAGCCGGTCCCGGGTGCCCCCGAGTTCGTCAACCGGATGAAGCAGTCCGGCAAGCCCTTCCTCATCCTCACCAACAACTCCATCTACACCCCCCGCGACCTGCAGGCCCGGCTGGCCCGGATGGGTTTCGACGTGCCCGAGCAGTCGATCTGGACGGCGGCGCTGGCCACCGCGCAGTTCCTGGCCGACCAGCGCCCTGGCGGCACCGCGTACGTGATCGGCGAGGCCGGCCTGACCACGGCGATGCACGCGGTCGGTTACGTGCTGACCGACTACGCGCCGGACTACGTGGTGCTCGGCGAGACCCGCACCTACAGCTTCGAGGCGATCACCAAGGCGGTCCGCCTGATCAACGACGGCGCCCGGTTCATCTGCACGAATCCGGACCCGACCGGACCCTCCAACGAGGGTGCCCTGCCGGCGGCCGGCTCGGTGGCGGCGATGATCTCGAAGGCGACCGGCGTCGACCCGTACTTCGTGGGCAAGCCGAACCCGATGATGATGCGCTCGGCGCTGAACGTGATCGGCGGGCACAGCGAGAGCACGGCGATGATCGGCGACCGGATGGACACCGACGTGCTGTGCGGCCTGGAGGCGGGGCTGGAGACGATCCTGGTGCTGACCGGGATCAGCACGCGGGCGGAGAGCGAGCGGTATCCGTACCGGCCGTCGCGGATCGTGGACAGCGTCGCCGACCTGATCGCCGAAATCTGAGGCTGAGGGCACGGCACGGCCGCTCCCGCGTACGGGAGCGGCCGCGGGCCGGCGATCAGCAGGCCGTGGACGACCGCATCCGGTAGGCCACGATCTTGACGATGCCGCTGGTGACGGCATGGTTGCCGGCCGTCCAGTCACTGCCGGCGCGGATCCACTTGCCCTGCGACTCGTTCCAGGTCCACCGCTGGGCGCAGTAGCCCGAGCCGATGTACACGCCGCCGGCGTGCGGCCAGCCGAGGCTGGTGGTGTAGGCGCCGGACGGCAGGACCTCGTCGTAGCCCGAGGAGCGGTAGTCGTAGAGCACGCCGATGCCGACGCTGCTGCCGTTCAGGATGGCTTTGGCTGTGCTGGCCGCCTGCGCGGGTGCGGCGCCGGTGAGGGCGGCCGTGACCGCCAGCAGAGCGGCGACGATGAGCTTTCGCATGGGCACGTCCTTGGGTGAGTGGGGGCGGTCAGCAGTGGTACGGGTAGATCTGCACGAAGTAGTTCCCGGCCAGCCGGAACCGGTTGGGTCCCCGGAAGTCGCTGCCGGCCGGGTTCCAGGTCCCGGGCTGGCCGGTGGCGGAGGTGTACCGCGCGGCGCAGTAGCCCGAGCCGATGTAGACCCCGCCGGCGTGCCCCCAGCCGAGGTTGTAGTCGGTCCAGTTGCCCGAGGGCAGGATCCGGTCGTAGTTGGCCCCGGTCGTCCGCCAGTTCTGCAGCACGCCGATGCCGACCGACCCGGAGTTGTAGATGCCGTAGACGCTGGTCGGCGCCGCCTGTGCGGGGGCGGCGCCACCCAGCAGCAGCGGGACGGCGAGGGCCGCGGCGACAGCGGCTCCGACGAGACGTTTCACGAACACGGATAGCTCCTCACGGTGGATGGGGTTCGGTGGCCGGCCGCTCTCCATGCTGGACAGACGAGCAGCCGGGCGGAACGTCCATCCGTCCCCGACCAGCGGCTTTCTGTCCCCCGCAGACAGATATTCCGGTGCTGGCACAATGAACGCCGTCGATTCCCGGGGGTGACGTTCGTGCCGGAACCGCTGGCGCCATGGTGGAAAGAAGCTCACGACGCCGCGCGGCTGCTGGCCTCGAGCCTCGAAGCGGCGGTGGCCCACGCGACCCGGGAGGGCGTCTACACACCGCCGCCGGGATCGCCGCCACCGCGCCGCCGGCGCCGGCCCGGTTCGCTGCGCCATCTGGCCGAGGTGATCCGCAGCCGGCGCCTGGCCCCCGGTGTCTCGGTGGACAAGGACATCGTCGCGGGTGTCCTCGCCGGGGAGCTGCGCTACCTCACCGAACCGGTCCTCGTCACCGCGGTGGCCCGGGCGGCTCACCTCATCGCGCGGGTGCCCTTCGACGAGGCCGACGCCGAGCGCCTCGCCGTCGCCTGCGCCCATGTCGCCGCCCTCGTGGAGGCCGCGGAGGAGGCCGACCGGCGGGCACCGAGCCTGCTGCCCGCCGCGCGCGGTGGCGGCACCCCGCAGCGTGCCGAGCCGACCTCGACCGCCGACGACCCGGATCTCCGCGACGGGCCGGTCATCATCGACGCCACGTTCACCACCCGCCGTCCGCGGCGCCGCCGGGTCCTGCTGGCCGGCGTCGTCCTGCTGGTCCTGGCGCTCGCCGCGGCGGGGCTGGTCGTCG
>NZ_JBEZGQ010000285.1:0-8856 GCF_040650095.1 Actinoplanes sp. NPDC048791
GTCGCCCGGGCCGGAGCGAAGGCGCCGCCGCAGGTGCTGGCGGCCGGTGACCTCGCGCTCTGGTACGACGAGGCGGCCGGCACCGACTGGCTGCGGGCGCTGCCGGTCGGCAACGGCCGGCTGGGCGCGATGGTCTTCGGCAACGTGGACACGGACCGGTTGCAGCTCAACGAGGACACGGTGTGGGCCGGTGGCCCGTACGACTCGGCCAATCCTCGCGGTGCCGCCAACCTGGCCGAGATCCGGCGGCGGGTCTTTGCCGACCAGTGGACCCAGGCCCAGGACCTGATCAACCAGACGATGCTCGGCAGTCCCGCCGGGCAGCTGGCGTACCAGCCGGTCGGCAATCTGCGGCTGGCGTTCGGCAGCGCCGCCGGTGCTTCGCAGTACCGCCGGACCCTCGACCTGACCACCGCGACCGTCACCACGACGTACGTCCTCAACGGTGTGCGGTATCAGCGTGAGGTGTTCGCCAGCGCTGCCGATCAGGTGATCGTGGTCCGGCTGACCGCCGACCGCGCCAACGCGCTGAGCTTCACCGCCACCTTCGACAGCCCGCAACGGACCAGCGTGTCCAGCCCTGACGGAGCGACGATCGGCCTCGACGGCATCTCCGGCACCATGGAGGGCAAGACCGGCTCGGTGCGGTTCCTCGCCCTGACCCGGGCCACCGTCACCGGCGGTACGGTCAGCAGCTCCGGTGGCACGCTGCGGGTCTCCGGCGCCACCTCCGTCACCTTGCTCGTCTCGATCGGCACGAGCTACGTCGACTTCCGTACCGTCAACGGCGACTACCAGAACATCGCGCGGACCCGGCTGAGCGCGGCCGGGGCTGTCGGCTACGAGCAGCTGCTCGCCCGCCATCTGGCCGACTATCAGAAGCTGTTCAACCGGGTGACGCTCGATCTGGGCCGCACCGCCGCGGCCGATCAGACCACCGACGTACGGATCGCCCAGCACGCCACCACCACCGACCCGCAGCTGTCCGCGCTGCTCTTCCAGTACGGCCGGTATCTGCTCATCTCCTCCTCGCGCCCCGGCACCCAGCCGGCCAATCTCCAGGGCATCTGGAACGAGGAGATGGCACCGTCCTGGGACTCGAAATACACCATCAACGCGAACCTGCCGATGAACTACTGGCCGGCCGACACGACCAACCTGGCCGAGTGCTTCCAGCCGGTCTTCGCCATGATCAAGGACCTGACCGTGACCGGCGCCCGCACCGCCCAGGCCCAGTACGGCGCGGGTGGCTGGGTCACCCACCACAACACCGACGCCTGGCGGGGTTCGTCGGTCGTGGACGGTGCACTGTGGGGCATGTGGCAGACCGGCGGCGCGTGGCTGGCCACGCTCATCTGGGAGCACTACCTGTTCACCGGTGACCTCGAGTTCCTGCGCGCGAACTTCCCGGCCATGAAGGGCGCCGCCCAGTTCTTCCTCGACACCCTGGTCACCCACCCGACGCTCGGCCATCTGGTCACCAACCCGTCGAACTCCCCGGAGCTGCCCCACCACGCGAACGCCAGCGTCTGCGCCGGCCCGACCATGGACAACCAGATCCTGCGGGACCTGTTCAACGGTTGCGCCCGGGCCGCGGAGACGCTGGGCGTGGACGCCGCCTTCCGTACCCAGGTGCTCGCGGCCCGGGACCGGCTGGCGCCGACCCGGGTCGGCTCACGCGGCAACATCCAGGAATGGCTGGCCGACTGGGTCGAGACCGAGGGCAACCACCGGCACGTCTCCCACCTGTACGGGCTGCACCCGAGCAACCAGATCACGCGGCGGGGGACACCGGCGTTGCACACGGCCGCACGCCGCACGCTGGAGCTGCGCGGCGACGACGGCACCGGCTGGTCCCTCGCCTGGAAAATCAACTACTGGGCCCGGCTGGAGGACGGGGCCCGCGCGCACAAGCTCCTGCGTGATCTCGTCCGCACGGACCGCCTGGCGCCCAACATGTTCGACCTGCACCCGCCGTTCCAGATCGACGGCAACTTCGGCGCCACCTCGGGCATCGCCGAGATGCTGCTGCAGAGTCACAACAACGAGCTGCACGTGCTGCCCGCACTACCACCGGCCTGGCCGAGCGGCAGCGTCAGCGGTCTGCGGGCTCGCGGCGGATACACCGTCGGTGCCACCTGGAGCAGCACCGGCGCCGAACTGGTCGTCACCCCCGACCGTACGGGTCCGGTCCGGATGCGCAGCCAGGTGCTGACCGGCGACTTCGAGCTGCGCGACGAGACCAGCGGCACGCCGGTCCAGCCGGCGCGGCCCGAATCCGGGCTCATCGAGTTCACCGCTCAGGCCTGGCACACCTACCGGGCGTCCGCACTCCGGTCGGGGCCGGTGGAGACCGGCGTCCAGTACCGGCTGGTGGCCCAGCACAGCGGCAAGGCCGCCGACATCAGCGGTGCCTCCACCGCTGCCGGTGCCGCCCTGGTCCAGTGGCCGGTCACCACCGGACTCAACCAGCAGTTCGAGTTCCTGCCCTCCGACGGCGGCTACCACCGCGTCCGGGCCCGGCACAGCGGTCTGGTCCTGCAGGTCACCGGCACCAGCGGCGACGTCACCCAGCAGCCCGACACCGGCACCGCCGCCCAGCAGTGGCGGGTGGTCGACCACGGCGGTCAGGTGTGCAGCCTGGTCAACCGGCAGAGCGGCCTGGCCATGGACGTCTGGCAGGCCTCCACCGCCGACGGCGCCCGCTTCTCGCAGTGGACGGTCACCGGGAGCACCAACCAGCGGTTCCAGCTCCAGCGGGCCTGAACCGTCGGGGCTGCTACCCGGTGGTCAGGTCGAGGACGAAGCGGTACCGGACGTCGTTGCGGGCCTGGTCCGCTGCTGCTGGTCGGTGGAGACCACGACGTCGTCGGCGCCCGGGGCGCGGGCTTCGGCCGCCTTGTCCGGGGTACGGGTGAACTGGACGACCTCGGCCCCCAGGTGATGGGCGACCTTCAGGGCCAGGTGACCGAGCCCGCCCATCCCGACGATGCCGACGCGGAGTAGCCGCCCCGGGCCGGCATCCCGTCCTTGGGATCGACGTTGCCGTAGGTGAGCGTCGGGAACCGCTCGCCCGGCTCGGCCGGCACAAATGGACCAGGCACTCCACCGCAGTGGGGCGCTCTGGTCCAGCGCGGCCCATCCGAGGGTGTCCCTCATGAAGTCGCCCGCTGTTCCCCCAGGCCGACGAGACCGCCAAACTCGACGTCATCACCGCGGGCCAGCGGGCCGGCGTGCTCAGCCGGCCAGCGATCCGGCGAAGATCTGCCAGGCCAGCAGGGACTTGGCCACCAGGCTGAGGACCAGGTAGGCCTTCTCGCCGTAGGCGTAGTCCGCCCACCGGCCGACCTCCCGGTACTGCAGCCACTGGTTCAGTCCGAAGCTGAAGAACAGCACGGCCTGGACCCCCACGATGCCGTACACGAAACCGGGTACGGTCTCGGACCCGGCGACGTTGAACCCGATCGAGATCCACGGTGTGAGGCCGACGATCGTGCCGAACCAGAAGGGCAGCATCGTCGTGCGGCGGCGGCCGGGTGGGTTCATCAGTTCCTGCAGCCACCCGAACAGGATCATCCCGGCGTTGGCGCCGGCGACCGCGATGACGGCGTTGATGCTCGCGATGCCCGAGTAGAAGCCGATCAGGATGACCATCAACGTGGCGCTCACCGAGTACTCGACCCACCGGAACCGGTTGATGCCCCGCCGCAGGTCACGCTCGTAGGTGCGGCGCGCCACGGTCCCGGTCAGCAGGTGGTCGAGCGCCGCCAGGAGCAGGAAGGCCGCGATGGCCCATCCGATGGGCACGTCGAACAGCGCCTGCGGGGTGACGGCCGCGGTCCCGGGTGGTCCCTCCGGGACCGACGACGTCACGGTGATCGCGAAGCTGCCGGCGAGCAGGACGACGGCCACCGCCTGGGCCAGGTGCAGCAGGGTCAGGGCGAGGTTCCACCTGCGCAGCCCGGCGAGGCGCTGCTCGGTGACGCCGGAGGCGGCCGGCATCGGGTCCTTGGTCGGCACAGGGGTCACCTTCTCTCGCGATGATTACGCTCGGCAGCCGCGCCGTGGATGCGCCCGCGTCGCCGGATGCGCGGCGGATCGCGGGCGACGGTCCTCGACGCGGCGCCGGTCAGTGCTCATCTCGGAGTCAGCCTTCGATGACAGCTTCCACGTCAACCTCGGTGCCGGGCGCGGCGGGCGGCAGCACTGTGCCCTCCACTCGCTCACCGTTGACGAGCAGGTGGGTGACCCGGCCGGTCACGCCGGCCGGCTTGTCGACGGAGATCCGGTAGGTGGCGCCTCGGAAGGACCGGGTGACCTGGAAACCCGGCCAGCTCGCCGGGAGCACCGGGTCGACGCGCAGCCCGGTCAGTTCCGGCCGGACGCCGAGGATCCACTGGGTGACGGCGACGAAGTTCCACGCCGCGGTGCCGGACAGCCAGGAGTTCTTGGCCTCGCCGTGGGCCGGCGCGTCCCGGCCGGCGATCATCTGCGCGTACACGTACGGTTCGCAGCGATGCACCTCGCTGATCGCCTCCCGGGCGGACGGGTTGATCCGCTGGTAGTAGTCGAAGGCGCGGTCGCCGTTGCCCGCCATGGCCTCGGCGATCATGATCCACGGGTTGGTGTGGCAGAAGATGCCGGCGTTCTCCTTGTAGCCGGGCGGGTAGGAGGAGATCTCGCCGAGCTCGATCCGATAGTCGGAGTACGCCGGCTGCTGCAGGACGATGCCGTGCGGGGTGGCCAGCCGCTCGGCCACGCTGTCCAGCGCCCGTACGGCCAGCCCGTCGTCGAGGCCGACGCCGCCCAGCACGCACATGCCCTGCGGCTCGATGAAGATCTGCCCCTCGTCGTTCTCCGCCGAGCCGATCGGACGGCCGTAGAAGTCGTACGCGCGGCGGAACCAGGCGCCGTCCCAGCCGTGCTCGACGATGACGCCGGTCATCTTCTCGGCGGCGGCGCGGTACTCGGCCGCCTCGTCGTCCAGCCCGCGCAGCTCGGCGATCGCGGCCAGCTCCTTGCCGGCCAGCACGAACTGCCCGGCGATGAAGACCGACTCGGCGGCGCCGCCGGTGGCGTTCTCGGTGGTCTGGAACGGCTCACCCGGGGTGTCGGAGAAGCAGTTGAGGTTGAGGCAGTCGTTCCAGTCGGCCCGCCCGATCAGCGGTAGGCCGTGCGGGCCGAGCCGCTCCCGGGTGTAGCGCAGCGACCGGCGCAGGTGCTCGTACAGCGGTGCCTCGCTGCCCGGTGCGTTGTCGAAGGGCACCGGCTCGTCCAGGATCGTCCGGTCACCGGTCTCCTTGAGGTACGCGGCGACGCCCAGGATCAGCCACAGCGGGTCGTCGTTGAAGCCCTCGCCGATGTCGTTGTTCCCCCGCTTGCTCAGCGGCTGGTACTGGTGGTACGCCCCGCCGGTGGTCAGCTGGGTGGCGGCGATGTCGAGAATCCGTTCCCGGGCCCGTTCCGGGATCATGTGGACGAAGCCCAGCAGGTCCTGGTTGGAGTCGCGGAAGCCCATGCCGCGGCCGATCCCGGACTCGTAGAACGACGCCGAGCGGCTCATGTTGAAGGTGACCACGCACTGGTAGGCGTTCCAGATGTTGACCATCCGGTCGGTGTCCGGGTCCGGGGTCGTCACGCTGAAGGTGCCGAGCAGCCGGTCCCAGTAGGTGCCGAGCGCCGCGAAGCCCTCGGCGACCGTCTCCGGCCGCAGCCAGTGCTCGATGACCGGGCGCACGTTGCGCTTGTTGAGCGTCTGCGATCCCGGGGGGTCGAACTTCTCGGTGCGTGGGTTCTCCGCGTAGCCGAGCACGAAGATCACCTCGCGGGTCTCTCCGGGCGCAAGGCTCAGCCGTACGTGGTGACTGCCGATCGGTGCCCAGCCGTGCGCCACCGAGTCGAAGGCCGCGCCCTGCTCCACCGCCGCCGGCTGGTCCCAGCCGCGGTACGCGCCGAGAAAGGTGTCCCGCTGGGTGTCGAAGCCCGCCAGTGGTTCCGAGCAGGCGAAGTAGGCGAAGTGGTCACGCCGTTCGCGGTACTCGGTCTTGTGGTAGATCACCCCGTCGGCCACCTCGACCTGGCCGGTGGAGAAGTTGCGCTGGAAGTTGGTCGCGTCGTCCTGCGCGTCCCACAGGCAGAACTCGACCGAGGAGAAGAGCGAGAGCTCGGCCGCCGTGTCGCGGTCGTTGGTGACCCGGCACCGCCAGACCTCGAGGGTCTCGCCGAGCGGCGCGAAGTACAGCGTCTCGGCCCGGATGCCGCCCCGGGCGGAGGCGATCCGGGTGTACGACAGGCCGTGCCGGCACTCGTACTCGTCCAGGGAGCTGCGCGTCGGTTGCCAGGTCGGTGACCAGAAGTCCCCGGTGGCGTCGTCCCGCACGTACAGGTAGCGCCCGCCGAGGTCGAACGGCGCGTTGTTGTAGCGGTACCGGGTGAGGCGGCGCTGCCGGGCGTCGCGGTAGAACGAGTATCCGCCCGCGGTGTTGGAGATGATGCCGAAGTACGCCTCGGTGCCCAGATAGTTGATCCACGGTAGTGGCGTGTCCGGCCTGTCGATGACGTACTCGCGGCGCTCATCGTCGAAGTGTCCGTAGCGCACGGGGTCTCCTCCCTGCTTGGGCGTCAGCACCCCACGATGGCTTGGGAGCGCTCCCACAGCACGATGCTATGGGTGAAGCGGGACACACGCGACCCCTCGGAGTTCCGGATCAGAACGTGGCGATGGGATTGACCGGGCTCCCGGACGTACCGGCGAAGCGGACCGGAGCGACCGCGAGGTGGAAGTCCCACTGGCCGAGCTCGGCCGCTGTCGTCGCGCACGCCTCCAGGTCGCAGTTGTCGAGCAGCCACAGACCCATCGCGACCAGGCTCACGGCGTGCACCGGCATCAGCACGTCCGCGTACCCGGACGGCTGGACGTCCTGCGGGGTGTCGGCGCCGATCAGGGCGACCCCGCGTTCCCGCAGCCACGGCAGGCAGGATGCGTGCCAGCCGGCCTGGGTGATGCCGCCGGCCGCGCCGTTCTCGTGCCGGAAGCGGCCGTACCCGGTCCGCAGCAGGACCGCATCGCCGGGCTGCACCCGCACGCCCTGGCGACGCTCGGCCTCCTCCAGATCTTCGGGGAACACCCCCTGGCCCGGTTCCAGCCACGGCACCTCGCGGGCCTGCGCGATGTCCAGCAGGACACCGCGCGTGACGATCCCGTTCGCCGCTGCCGTGACGGCCGCCCACGCCGACCCGGTGGTGGCGTCGACCGAGGAGTGCGAGCGCCCGTTGTACATCTTGCCGTCCCAGAACAGGTGGCACGGCGAATCGACGTGGGTGATGGTGTTGCCGTGGAACATGATGCCGAGCCGCTCGTTCGAGAAGCCCCAGCGCCGGTCGGCGTGGAAGGCGGCCGGCATGTTCTCGGCCCCCGGCATCTCAGCGGCGCACGGGCACGCCGTCGTCGACCGTTCCATGTCGTCCGGTACGGCGACCTCCCACGCGCACGACACACTCCGGCCGTGGCGCACGGCTCGGGCCGCCGCCAGCCGGACCTCGTCGGTGATCAGGTTCAGTGTGCCGAGCTCGTCGTCGTCACCCCACCGCCCCCAGTTCGACAAGGTGTCGAAGTACCCCAGCACGTCGTCCTGTGTGGTCATCCCAGCATCAACCCTTCGGTCATCGGCGTTTGCATCTGACCGCTGGGACGGAGCCGCCGCGCCGGGCTCGACATCCCGGCGGGACTTTTCTCGAAGAAATCAGATCAGGATCGCGGCCAGCGCCCGGAACGCCTCGGCTGGGAAGGTGGTGGCGTCGCCTCCGTTGAGGACCTGGATCGCCACCTCGTCCGCGCCCGCCTGGAAGTGCTTCTCGATGCCGGCGGCGACCTGTTCGGCCGTACCCCAGGGGATGAGGGCGTCGACCAGGCGGTCGCTGCCGCCGCCGGCGAGGTCCTCGTCGGTACAGCCGAACCGGCGCAGGTTGTTGGTGTAGTTCGGCAGCGAGAGATAGCCGGTGGTGTACTGCCGGGCCGTCGCCCGCGCCGCGGCCGGGTCCGCCTCGAGCACCACCGCGACCTCCGGGGTGAGCAGCCGGTCCGGCCCGATCGCCGTCCGGGCCTCGGCGGTGTGCTCGGCCGGGGTGAAGTACGGGTGCGCGCCGGCCGCACGGTCGGGGGAGAGCGTCAGCATCCTGGGCCCCAGGGCGGCCAGGACCCGCTGCTCGGGTTCGTGTCCGGCCGCGTCGAGGGCGTCGAGATACTCCACCATCTTGGAGTACGGCTTGCGGTAGTCGGTGCCGTTGCTCTCCACGAGGACGGCGTGGCTGGCGCCGAGGCCGAGCAGGAACCGCCCCGGGTGGGCGCGCTGCGCGTCCTGGGCGTACGCCGCGACCTCGGCCGGTGACGAGTGCCAGATGCTCACGATGCCGGGGGCGACCCCGATCCGCTCGGTCCCGTCGAGGATCTCGCGGTAGCGCGGAGGTACATGCTGGTCGAAGCCGGCCGAGAACCAGATCCGCGAGTAGCCGAGCTCCTCCAGCTCCTTCGCGGCGGCGACGGCCGCGTCCGGAGTCGGGCTCTCGAGGAAGTACGGCTGCCACACGCTGACGAGTCGCTGGGTCATACCGCAACAATACGTGCACCGCTCAGGCGTGGGCGACGCCCGCTATCTGGGTGTTGAAGGTGACGAACGGGCTGTGCAGCCGATACGGCTCAAGGTCGACGCGGGTGAAGCCGGCCGCACGTACCAGGGTGGCCAGGTCCCGCTCGCAGGAGCAGCCCTCGAAGGTCCAGGCCCACGGCCGGCGCAGCGCTCGCTGGAGCGCGCGCGTCGGCGTGCCGGCCGGCGATCCAGGGGTGGGTGGGCGCGTACC
>NZ_JBEZGQ010000286.1:0-8834 GCF_040650095.1 Actinoplanes sp. NPDC048791
CCGCGGCCTGCTTGTTGGCGCCGACCCCGGCGGCCCGTACGGCGGCGACGGGCGCCCAGCGCAGCACCGCGGCGGCGTCCCCGGCGTGGTGGGCGTGGTGCACGAGCCGGGCCGGGTCCACGCCGGCCCGGGCGGCGAGCTGGGCGAGCACGTCGGCGTGCAGGGCGGCCCGGCGCACCGGCGACAACTCCTGCTCCACCGCCCGGCGCAGCAGCTCGTGCCGGTACGCGACCCCGTCAGCGGTGGCGCTCAGAACGCCTCCGGCCAGGCATTCCTCGACTCCGGCGCCGCGTGAGGCGAGCAGGGCGGGCTCGGCCTGGGACGGCACGACAGCCACGAAACCGGCAGCCTCCCGGCCCTCCGGCGACAGCGCGGACAGCCGGGACAGCACCAGGTCGCGCACGGTGGCCGGCACCGCGGAGTCGGTCGCGGCGAGGACCTCGGTGACCAGCAGGGGGTTACCGCCCGTTACCGCGTACACGGAGGAGGAAGCCCGGCCCGCGCGGCGGGCAAGCTCGTCGACCGCCTGGACCGACAGCGGGGCCAGCGGAAACCGCCGGACCAGGGTCCGCGGCAGGCCGGCCAGGACGGTCCGCAGCTGGTGGTCGGGACCGATCTCATCATCACGGTACGTGAGAACGAGCAGCACCCGCAGCACCGCGAGCCGGCGCCCCAGGAACGCCACCAGGTCGAGGGTCGCCTCGTCGGCCCAGTGCAGGTCCTCCATGACCACCACCGGCCGGCGGCGCTGCCGGGGACCGTCGAGCGCGTCGAGCAGGGCGTCGAAGACCGCGCTCCGCTCCCCCGCGGCCATCCGTTCCCGCAGGGCACCGCCCACCTCGCGGGCGATGTCGTGCAACGGCCCGAGGGCCCGCGGGGTGAGCAGCGGGTCGCAGGCGCCCCAGAGCACCCACGCGCGCGATCCGGCTGTGGCGGCGAAAGCGGTGGCCAGACTGGACTTGCCGGCGCCGGCCTCACCGGAGACGACAGCGATCCGCCCGCCGCCGGCCGTGTCGGCCAGCAGCGCGTCCAGGTCGGCGAGGGCGCCGTCGCGCTCCAGAAGGTCCATCGCGGCCGAGCGTACTGACGCGCGGCCGTCCGGCACTGCCGACAACCGGACAGTCTTCGCAGCTCAATCGGGCGGACCGGGGCGTTCCGGCCACGGGTACGCCGCCGCGGTCAGCCGAACGCGGGCGCCGGCGCGGCCACGGGGTAGTCGTCGCGCAGCTCGCCCGGGGTGGTGGCGCGACCGAAGTGCCAGCCCTGGCCGAGGCCGGCACCGAGCTTCGCCAGCGCCGCGGCGTCCGCCTCGGTCTCGACCCCTTCGGCGACGACTTGGGCGCCGGTGGCCCGGGCCAGGTCGACCAGGGAGTGCACCACGACGGAGAGCACCGGGTCGTCGCTGAGCCCGGTGACGATGCTGCGGTCGAGCTTGATGACGTCGGGCGCGGTGACGACGATGTGCCGCAACGAGGAGAAGCCGGCGCCGACGTCGTCGATGGCCAGCCGCATGCCGCGGGCCCGCAAAGGCGCCAGCACGGCCTTCAGGGCGTCGTAGTCCTCGATCGGTTCGTGCTCGGACAGCTCCAGCACGACCCGGTCGAGCGGCATCCGGGCCAGGAAGTCGGCGCAGTCGTCGGTGAACAGCGTCTCCGGCGACACGTTCATGGCGACGTAGCCGGACACCCGGTCGAGGTGCTCCCCGGCCCGCCGCAGGGCCAGCACCTCGAGGCGTTCGCGTTCGCCGATCAGGTCCGCGTCGGCGAAGCACAGGTCGGGCGCGAGGTTCCACTCCCGCGGGAACCGGCTCAGCGCCTCGGTGCCGACCCGCCGCCGGGTGACGAGGTCGACGATGGGCTGCAACAGCACGAGCGGGCCACCGCCGTCGATCACCGGCCGCAACCGGCTCTCGATCTCGGCGTTGCGCTTCCGCTCCCGCACCCCCGGCTCGATGATCACCGAGGCGGCCCGGGACAACACCTCCATCAGAGCCTTG
Organism: Actinoplanes sp. NPDC048791; assembly: GCF_040650095.1. Classification (NCBI taxonomy): domain Bacteria; kingdom Bacillati; phylum Actinomycetota; class Actinomycetes; order Micromonosporales; family Micromonosporaceae; genus Actinoplanes; species Actinoplanes sp. NPDC048791. The sequence goes on from NZ_JBEZGQ010000286.1 coordinate 1,997, forward strand.
TCCCGCTTGCTGAGCTCCTTGTCGGCAGCGAACCCGGCGGCGCAGAAGGTGCCGTAGACGGTGCCGTCACTGAGCACCATCGGCACCGAGACGAAGCTGCGGATCCGCGGCATCCGGGCCGAGGGCAGCTTCATGGCGGCCGGAAAATCCTTGACGTTGGGCATGACCGCGGGCAGCTTGCCATCCATGATCGCCTGACAGAACGTGGTCGCCTGGGGCTGGGTGTTGCCGTCCCGGAACACCCACGGCAGCGGCGACTCGACCACCTCCAGATGCTGGGTGGTGCCGTCCATCCGGGTCATGAAGGCCAGGCTGAGCCCCAGCGACTCCCGGGCGGTCCGCAACAGCTCCGCGACCTGCTGCTCCGCCTCGCTGCGCTTGTTCCGCACGATCGTCTCCTCGCTCGGGCCGGGCTGCCCCTCTCATCGGTCGGCGAAGCCCCCAGCTGAGACACCGAACCGCTGACCCGCGGCGCGCAGCTCGGTCAGGTTCTGCTCGACCCAGCCCTCGGTCAGCGATTCGGTGCCCCGCATCGCCGGTTTCGCGTACAGGTGGAAGTGCAGGTAGTCGATCCGCAGCAGCACGCCCAGCCAGGGCACCGCCGCCTCGTCCGCGGCCCGGAACGGGCGCACCGAGCGGTAACCGGCCAGGAACGCCGGCCAGTGCGGCGTCCCCGCGACCGGGGCGAGATCGGCCGCCCGGAAGCCGTCGGCCGCCCGGTCCAGGTCGAAGAAGACGATCCGGTCGCCGGCCTGGTGCACGTTGTCCAGGGTCACGTCGCCGTGACAGATGCCGCGATCCAGCTCGGCCGCGCGTATCCGACGGCCGGCCTCGGCCGCCAGCGCGGCGATCAACGACCGGTCGGCGGCGTCCGGCACCCGGGCCAGGACGTCGTCGACCAGCTCGCCCACGTCGACGGCCGGCGGGCCCGGGAAGCCGCCGGCGGCCTCGTGGAACGCGGCCGTGGCGGTGCCGAAACGGTGGTAGAGCTCGTCGGTGCGCGGCTTCGGCGGTTTGCCGCCGGGCACCCATTCCCAGAGCGTGAAAGCCCGCGGCCCCTCGGCGGCGCTCAGGTCACCGGCTGGGCGGCCGTCGAGCAGCGGTACGCCATGAGCGACGCCCGCCCCTACGTGCGCTGCCAGTGCGACCTCCCAGGCGGCGGACGTGTATCCGGCCTGGTAGAGCTTGAGGACCCGCGGACCGGACGGGGTGTCGAGCCGGTAGACGTCGTTGACGAAGGAGCGCAGGAGGACGCAGCGGGTGACGTCGAGGCCGTACTCCCGGGCGGCGATGCCGGCCAGCGCGGCGGGGTCGACTATCGAGCGCAGGGTGGGGACCATGCTACGACCGTACGGTCGCAACCCACCCCCAGCGACCGGGTTACCCAGCGCTGGAATCAGGCGATCCGCATCCACGCCGCGAGCGCCCGGGCGTAACGGCTGAGCCTGGCCACCTGGTTCGCGTCGAGATCACCGTCCTCGATCTCGCTGTCCCTCCGGGCAGTCACCCCCATGAGGTCGGCGACCTCCCGCTGGGTGGCACTCCTCCGCCAGGTGAGAAGCGGAGATCCACGCTTCAGTCCGGGCCCGCTCAGCAGCGAGGGCAGCATCGTCACCGTCGTGCAGCTCGGCCCGCACGTCGTCCCAGTCATGAAAGTCCGTCATCACGCCCCTCGGCTTTCTCTCCATCGTCAGCTGTGCTCCCGCCGGAATCGCCACTTCGTCCCACCGTGCCCATTGGCCCGACTTGTTCCCACCGACCAGAAGCGCCGCCCGCAATCAGGGATCGAGAACGAACAGGATCCGGTCGGCCATTGCACCGGCCGCTTGATCGCGCCCATGGCTAAATTACGTACCGCCTGGAGTGGCGCGGGCGGCAGTCGCGAGGCGTTCGGCGAGGGCGGCGACCAGCCCCCGCAGCTCCTCCGGCCGCTCGATCACCAACGGCCGGTCCAGCGACGCCAGCACCCCCGGAATCCAGTCGAGCCGCTCGGCCCGCAGCTCGGCCCGCACCCACCCCCCGCCCTCCGGATCCGGGTCGAGCTCCGCCACCCCGGCGGGCAGCCGGCTCCGGATGTGCTCGACCGTCGCCTGGATCCGCACAGTCACCTGATGCCGGTACGGCGCCCCAGCCAACCCGGACAGCACCCGCCGCACCGGATCCACCCCGGCGGGCGCCTCGAACGAGCCCGGCAGCGTCCTGGCGTCAGCGATGCGGTCGAGCCGGAACGTCCGGTCGGCCCCGAGGTCCGGGTCGACGCCGGTGACGTACCACCGCCCGGAGTGCGCGACCAGCCCGTACGGATGCACCGTCCGCGCGCTGCGCCGCCCGTCGCCCCCGGTGTACGTGATCGCGACCGGCCGGCAGTGCCGCACCGCGTCCGCGATCGTCAGCAGCACAGCGGTCTCCGGCAGGGCGAACTCGCCGGGCGCAGCCGTGAACGCGAGCGACTCCAGCACGGTGTCGAGCTTGCGGGCGAGCCGTTGAGGCAGCACGCGCCGGATCTTGGCCGCCGCCGTCTCGCTCGCTGTGCCCGTGGTCGTCGCCAGGCCCGTACGGCGACCGGCGATCAGGCCGAGCAGCACCGCCAGTGCTTCGTCGTCGCTGAGCATCAGGGGTGGCATGCGGAAACCTGAGGCGAGCCGGTAGCCGCCGTGCCGGCCGCGCACCGATTCGACGGGCACGTCCAGGTCGATCAGGTGGGCCACGTACCGCCGTACGGTGCGCGGGTCGACGCCCAGCCGGTCGGCGAGCTCGGTCAGGGTTCGGATGCCGCCCGACTGCAGCAGCTCCAGCAGAGTGAGGACCTGGGCGGTGGGTCGGGCCATGGGCGGAAATCTAGCGCGAATACTGGGCCGTTTGTGTCCAGTATCGGTTCTAGCGTTGCCCTCATGAACATCGTCTCGATCCGCATCATCACCGCTGACGCCGCGCGGCTGGTCGCCTTCTACGAGCAGGTCACGGGGGTGCAGGCGCACTGGTTGACCGAGGATTTCGCCGAGCTGACCACCGAGCGGGCCACCCTCGCGATCGGCAGCACCCGTACCGTCGATCTGTTCGCGCCCGGCGCGGCCCGGCCGGCCGACAACCACACCGTGATCATCGAGTTTCTCGTCGACGACGTCGATGTTGTCTATCGCGGCCTCGCCGGGCGGGTCGACGAGGTCGTCGCCGAGCCGACCACGATGCCCTGGGGTAACCGGTCCCTGCTGGTGCGCGACCCCGACGGCAACCTCGTCAACTTCTTCACCCCGGTGACCCCGGCCGCCATCGCAAAGTTCGCCCGAAGCTGACCGCGGCGAAGCCGGCAAGCAGCTCCGGAGCTGACGGCGGCGGCGCGGGAGGGCGGCCTCCGTAACTAGACGCGGCGCCGCTGGCGGGCGGCCTCGTACAGCGCCACACTCGCCGCCGAGGCCGCGTTCAGGCTGCTGGCCGCGCCCGTGATCGGGATCCGGACCATCTGGTCGCAGGCCTCCCGCCAGCCGGCGCTCAACCCGTGCGTCTCGTTGCCGACCGCCAGGACCGTCGGCCCGGTCAGGTCGTGCTCGGCGATCTCGACCGGGCCGCGCTCGTCGGTGCCGACGACCTGCACCGGTACGCCGTCCGCGCGCAGACCACCAGCCCAGTCGAGGACCTCCCGGTGGCTCGGCACCCGCACCACCGGCAGCGCGAAGAGTGACCCGGTGCTGGCCCGGACCGCCTTCGGGTCGTACGGGTCCGCGGCGTGCCCGGTGACGACCACGCCGGTGGCGCCGAACGCGTCCGCCGAGCGCACCAGGGTGCCGATGTTGCCCGGCGTGGTGGGCCGGTCGAACACCACCACCAGCAGGTTCGCGCCGGGCGTCAGGCGGGTCAGGTCGTCCGGCGGCAGGCCCACCACGGCCAGCAGTTCCGGCGCGTCCTCGTCCTTGCTGCCCAGCTCGCGCATCAGCTCGGCGGCGACCACGGCCCGCGGCGCGCCGGCGGTCTCGATGACCTCGCGTCCCCACTTGGACAGCCCGGGCCCGTCCGAGGCCAGCAGGGTGCGGATCTCCCAGCCGCGTTCCACCGCCAGCGAGATCGGGCGGACGCCCTGGACCAGGAACTCACCGGCGCGCTGCCGCTTGTTCCGGTTGGTCAGCAGGGCCTCCCACTGCTGGAACGTCGCATTGCGCGTGCTGATCCGCATCGTCCTGGGCATGGCGTCCAGTCTGGTGCAGCCCGGCGCTCACATGTCCGGCGGGTAGCTGCTGTAGTCGGGGAAGTTGCCGTACAGGCGCTCGCCGGGCTCGCCCACGGTGACCGCGTGCACGAGCAGGTCGCCGCCGACGAACGCGCCCTTCCAGGAGGCGCCGCGGCCGCCGAAGCACTCGTCGCGGTCGCCCCGCGAGCGCGGCCGGTTGATGCCCACCTTGAAGGCCTGCACGTCCTGGGCGAGCTTGGCCGCCAGCTCCTCGTCGTCCACCGCGAGGCTCGCCACCAGCGCACCGTTGCTGGCGTTCATCGCCGACAGCAGCTCGTCCTCGGTGTCCACCACGATGATCGTGTCGACGGGACCGAACGGTTCGGCGTGCATGAGCCGGGACCGTCCGGGCGGGGCCAGCAGCGCGGCCGGCGCCACGTACGCGCTGGTGTCCTGCTCGTCCAGGAACCGGCCCGCCGAGCTCGAGCCCCGGTGCAGGGGCACCGCCCCGCCGCGGATCGCCTCGTCGACCTTGCGGCGCAGCTCGCCGGCCTTGGCTGCGCTGATCAGCGGCCCGAAGTCCAGCTCCGGCAGCGGGTCGCCGGGCGTCTCGACGGCGAGCGGATGCCCGAAGCGGACCGCCTTGACCACCGGCAGGTACACGTCCAGGAACGCGTCGACGAGCTCCCGCTGCACCACGAAACGGGGGTATGCCGTGCAGCGTTGCTTGCCGTACTCGAAGCCCTTGCGCAGGTGCCCGGCCAGCAGGTCCCACTGGGAGAAGTCCCAGATCCCCCACGCGTTGAGGCCCTCCTGCTCGATGAAGTGCCGCTTGTCGGAGTCGAGGAGGGCGGCCGCCACCTTGCCGCCGTTGGAGCGGCCGCCGACGAACGCGACCGCGCCGATCTCCGGCGCCCGGACCAGCACCTCGGAGAGCTCCTCGCCGCTGCCGGAGAGCAGCGTCACGGGCAGCCCGGCCCGCACCATCAGCGCGTGGGCAAGCGTCAGGCACACGGCGCCGCCCTGCGACGGCGTCTTGGCGATGACCGCGTTGCCGGCCAGCAGCTGCACCAGCTCGGCGTGCACGAGCACGCTCATCGGGTAGTTCCAGGAGGCGATGTTGCTGACCGGTCCGGGCAGCGGTTCCCGGCCGGCGACCTGCCGGTCGATCTGCTCGGCGTACCAGCGCACGCCGTCCACGGCCCGGTCGACGTCGGCGCAGGCCAGCCGCCACGGTTTGCCGATCTCCCAGGCCAGGGTCAGGGCCAGCAGGTCGCGGTGCAGGGCCAGGGCCTCGACGGCGGCCGCGACGCGGGCCTTGCGTTCGGCGAGCGGCGTGGCCGACCAGATTCGGTGGGCCGCGGTCGCGGCCCGCACGGCCTCGGCCGCGGTGCCGGCATCGACCTTGGCCAGGTGCGTGAGCAGGGTGCCGTCCACGGGGGTACGGAGCTCAGCCGGCGTGCCGACGTCATGCCACTTGCCGGCGTAGAGATTGCGCAACCGGTCGGCGGTGAGCGCCTCGGGCGCGGCGGCCGCGACCCGGGCGAGGACGTCGTTCCAGGCTGTTCCAGGGGCGAGGGTCAGGCTCATGCCTCACTGTGCGAAGCGCGGAGCCCTGATCACCATCCGGATGTGACGTCGCGGCCGGGCCTTCTTGCCCAGCGCGGAACAATGCCGGATTTTCTGCCGTTCCTCACCCGCTCCGGGTGGAAAGAACGAGCCGATATCCGTCCGGGTCTTCCACGGTCACTCCCCACTTGTCCCAGTAGTCGCCCTGGGACACCCGGGTGCCGCCGTTCGCCTCCAGCCGGGCCACCAGCTCCTCGTCGACCGCCCCGGCCAGGTAGAGCACCAGCAGGTCCTGCTCGGTCGGCGCCGGCTCGCTCGAGGATCCGCCGACCAGCTCGAGGTGCCAGGCCGCCCGGGGCCAGCCGAGCATGACGATGTCGTGCGGACCCGACCCCTCGTAGAGCACCTCCAGCCCGAGACCGTCGACGTAGAAGCGGCGCACGGCGGCGAGATCACGGCACGGCCGGGCCAGGCGTACGGAAACCAGCGGATCGATCATCCGACCACCCTGCACCCTGAACCCGGATTGAGCACAAGAGGCAGACTGGCGGGCATGGCCAAGCTGCTCTACTCCGTCACCATGTCGCTGGACGGCTTCATCGCCGGGCCGGGCGGGGACATGTCGTGGCTGACCCCGTACCTCGGGCCCAATCCGTATGTGGACGAGCTGATCGGTGACATCGGGTCGCTGCTGGTCGGCAACCGCACGTTCCGCGGCGACGACCCCTACAAGGACACGCCCAGCGAGGGTGAGGCGTTCGGCGGGGGCTGGTCCGGGCCGCAGATCGTGCTGACCCACCACGTGCCCGAGGCCGACTGGCCGGGCATCACCTTCGTGAGCGACTTCGCCGAGGCGGTCCGCCAGGCGAAGGAGGCGGCCGGCGACAAGTACGTGAACGTGCTCGGTGCGGACGTCGCCCGGCAGTGCCTGGCGGCGGGCGTGCTGGACGAGGTGCTGACCTGTGTCGCGCCCGTGCTGCTCGGGGACGGGGTGCGGCTGTTCGAGCAGCCGGGTGGCCGTACCGTCGGGCTGGAGCGCATCCACCTCTCGGGCGTGCCGCTCGCGTCCCTGCTGCGGTTCCGCGTCCTGCCCGCCGGCTGAGCGGC
>NZ_JBEZGQ010000287.1:0-8819 GCF_040650095.1 Actinoplanes sp. NPDC048791
GCCGAGCGTCGGTCGGGGCGGGCACGGGACCCGTGGGCTCCGCCCGCGTCGGTGGCCGGGCCTCCGTGGGTGGCCCCCCGGATGCCGCACCGGGCTACGGCAGCCGCGGCGCTGTCGCGCGCGCAGCCGTACGACCGGTGTCTCCAGGCGTCGGTGGGCCGGGTGGTCCCGGCGATCCGGACGGTGCCGGGCTCGACAAGCGCGGCAGCGCCGGCAAGATCCTCACCAAGGCCTCCAAGCGCCGCCGGCGGACCAACATCCTGACCGCGGCCGCGGCGGTGCTGGTCATCCTGCTCGGCGCCGGTGTGGTCGGCGGCACCTACTTCTTCGACAACGTCGACTTCAAGGAGCCGACCGCCGAGGCCCAGACCACCCAGTTGCTCACCAGCAACAACAAGGTGCTCGCCTCGCTGGGTCAGTTCAACCGGTCGATCGTGCCCGACGGCAGCATCAACCCGCTGGTCAAGCTGGCGGTGGTGTCGGCCGAGGACAAGGGCTTCTACAAGCACAACGGCATCGACATGAAGGGCATCGCCCGCGCCGCGTGGAACAACTTCACCGGCGGCGACACCCAGGGTGCCTCGACGATCACCCAGCAGTACGCGAAGTACGCCACCAAGCGCAAAGAGATCACGTACAACGTCAAGCTCCGTGAGGCGGTCATCGCCCGCAAGATGGAGGACGAGTACACCAAGGACGAGATCCTCGGTCGCTACCTCAACTCCGTCTACTTCGGTCGCGGCGCGTACGGCGTCGAGGCGGCCGCGAAGGCGTACTTCGGCAAGTCCGTCCTGACCCCGATCGGCCAGAAGAACGCGATCACGGCCGGCGAGGCCGCGATCCTCGCCGCGGTGATCAAGCAGCCCGAGCCGACGGCCACGCACAAGGGTTACGACCCGCAGAACAGCATGCCCGACGCCCTGGACCGCTGGCGGTACACGGTCGGCAACATGGCCGAGCTGGCCCTGCCGTCCGGGCTGCCGGAGGCCGGCGTGCCCGCGGGCATCAACCCGCCGACCGAATACCCGAAGACCTGGCTGAAGTGGGACCCGGACAAGTGCACCACCACGTGCGCTAACAACAAGCCGAGCGCCAAGATCGTCAAGTACGTGAAGCGCGAGCTGCGCGACATGGGCATCAGCGACGCCGAGCTCAACCAGGGTGGCCTCCAGATCAAGACCACCATCAACTCCGAGGTGCAGGAGCAGGCCGAGAAGGCGGCGAACGCCCAGAGCAAGAAGTCGCCGCTGAACGGGATGTCCTCCACCTACCGGTCCGCCCTGGTCGCCATCAACCCGGAGAACGGGCGGGTGCTCGCCTACTACGGCGGCCCGGACGCGGCGAGCTGGGACTACGCCGGCCCGAACTACACCGACGACGGCAAGACGTTCATCGGTGGTGGCCGGCCGCCCGGCTCGACGTTCAAGATCTACACGCTGCTCGCCGCGCTGAGCGACGGCTACGGCATGGACACGATCTGGGACTCCACGCTGAAGAAGGTCAACGGCGGCGGAAAGATCAGCAACTCCGGCCGCGAGGGCGGCGGCCTGAAGTGCCCGAACCCGAAGGCCTGCACGCTCGAGGTGTCCACCGAGCAGTCGTACAACTTCACCTTCTACTGGCTGGCCGACAAGCTGGGCCCGGAGAAGGTCATCGACATGGCCCACAAGGCCGGTATCCAGCTGATTGGTGACCCGGAGACCACGGCGCGCTACGACCTCAACAAGCTGAGCGAGTCCGAGCTGAAGAAGAAGGGCTACGGCCGCGAGGTCGGCTTCGGCCAGTACGCGATCACCGCGCTCGACCACGCCAGCGGCGTCGCCACGATCGCCAACGACGGTGTCTACAACAAGGCCCACTTCGTCCGCTCGGTGTCGCAGCGCGACCCGAAGACGGGCAAGTTCGTCGCGGTCAAGAACACCGGCGAGAAGCTCGCACCGGTCAAGGCGTTCAGCCCTGATGTCGCCGCCGCGGTGCAGAACGTGATGCAGAAGATCCCCGGGATCAACGGCATCAGCCTGGACAACGGCCGCAAGGCCATCGGCAAGACCGGCACCTGGGAGTTCACCGGCAAGGGCGGTAAGCCCGGCGACAACGGTGACGCCTGGATGGTCGGCGGCACCAAGGAGATCGCGGCGTCCGTCTGGGTCGGCCGCGAGAAGGAGAACAAGAAGACCAAGCAGATGGAACTGCTGCCGATTTTCAAGGCCCCTGGCAAACCCATGAACGGCGGCTCCATCCCGGGCGAGATCTGGAAGATGTTCCTGGACTCCGCCTCGAAGGTGATCAAGGCCGAGAACAAGCCGTTCCTGCCGAACTCGACCGCGTTCGTCGACCCGAGCAAGAAGGGCAACGGCGTCGAGCCGCCCCCGCCGCCGCCCCCGCCGGCCGGCGATCCGCAGAACCCGTTCTGCGGGATCTTCCAGCAGTGCGACAACAACAACGGCGGAAACGGCAACGGGAACGGCGGCAACGGCAACGGCGGTAACGGGAACGGCGGCAACGGCGGGCCCGACAACGGCACGCCCGGCATCAACCTGCCCGGAGCGCCGAACGGGGACACCGGCAACACCGACGGTGGTGGCGGGCAGACCGACGAGAACACCGACGACGGCAACTGACGTCCTCGACACCCGAAGTGGCGCCCTCTCCGCGGAGCTGGGCGCCACTTCGCTTTTGTGACGTTGTGGCCGGACTGTGCCGTAGGGCGTCTCCTGCCCGTCCGGCGCATGCGGCATGATGCCAAAGCATGAGCGCGCCATCGTCTGAGGAGACCGACCGGCCTGACCTGCCCGCCGAATCGGACGGCTTCGTCCGGGGGCTGTCCCAGGCCATCGGCGGACCGCTCGGCGAACACGCCGTACGCCCGGAAGCCCGCCGGGGCCGGTTCTGGACCGTGCCGCGGATCGTCCTCGGGCTGCTCTGCCTGACGCTGGCGCTGAGCTGGGTGCAGAAGTCCCCCTGCCAGGACGGCGACTGGCAGAAGAACGTCCAGTACACCCGGTTCTGCTACACCGACGTGCTGGCGCTGTACTACGCCGAAGGGCTCAACGAGGGCAAGGTCCCGTACAAGGACCACCCGGTGGAGTATCCGGTGGTCACCGGCTACTTCATGGGCGCGCTCGGCCTGCCGGTGCACGCCCTCGGCCAGAAGTACCCGCAGATCAACCAGGGCAAGTGGTTCTACAACGTAAACGCGCTGGTGCTGTCGGCGCTGGCCGTCGCCTCCGTGGCGATGATCCTGGCGCTGCGCCGCCGCCGGCCCTGGGACGCGGCGATCTTCGCGCTCTCCCCGATCGTGCTGGTCACCGCGACGGTCAACTGGGACTTCCTGGCCATCGGATTGGCCGTGTTCGGCCTGTACGCCTGGGCCCGGCGCTGGCCGGTGGCCGCCGGCCTGCTGCTCGGCCTCGGCGGCGCCGCCAAGCTGTGGCCGCTGTTCATCCTCGGACCGCTGTTCGTGCTCGCCCTGCGGGCCAAACGCATGCCGCAGTTCTGGACGGCGACCGCCACGGCCGTGGCCGCCTGGCTGATCGTCAACATCCCGGTCGCCGTGCTCTACCGCGACAGCTGGATGCGCTTCTTCGACCTGAACCGGGAACGGCCCGTCGACTGGGGCACGTCCTGGTACATCGGCCGCTACCTGGACACCAAGTGGAACACCGGGGTGGCCGGCGACCAGGGTCCGTTCCAGTGGCTCAGCGACCACGTACCGGTGCTCAACAACGTCTCGTACGGGCTGACCGGGCTCGCCTGCCTCGGCGTCGCGGCGCTGTGCCTGCTGGCCCCGCGCAAGCCCCGGCTGGCTCAGCTCGCGTTCCTGGTCGTGGCCGCGTTCCTGATCTTCAGCAAGGTCTGGTCCCAGCAGTACGTGCTGTGGCTGCTGCCGCTGATCGTGCTGGCCCGGCCCCGCTGGGGAGCGATCATCGCGTGGACGGTGGCGGAGATCGGCTACTTTGCGGCGTTCTACGCGGAACTGCTCGGCGCGGGCGGCAAGCCGGTCATCCCGGAGGGCACGTTCGTGCTGGCCTCGAGCCTGCGGCTGATCACGGTGGCGATCCTGTGCGGGCTGGTGATCCGCGAGATCTGGCGGCCGGAACTGGACGTGGTCCGGCACAACTACCGCGACGACCCCGACGGCGGCGTGCTCGACGGCGCGCCGGACGCGGGCTGGATCGAGCCGCTGCGCCGGCGGTTGCGGGTGACTCCTCGACCGGCCGTCGACGACAACGCGCCGGTCGCGCCGCCGCCGACCCCGGTGGCCTGAGCTCAGTTGAGGTAGAAGACCACGGAGTTGTCGTCCAGGTCCTCGCGGCGGATGCCGAGGGTCTCCACCGGCACGTCACCCGAGCGTTCCCACGGCGTGCCGACAACCTCGGCCCGCAACAGCAGGACCGTGCCGATCCGGCGCTGCCGCAGGTATTCGATGCTGGCCACGTCCGGGAAGGTGGCCACCGAGCGGCGCAGCTCGGACTGACGCTGCGGGGCGAAACCACCGCTGCCGTTCGCCACCTCCTGGAACCGTGACGTCGACCAGAGCATGACGGTCTGATCAGTGAGGGCGGTCGTCGGCAGGACCAGCATCGGGCCGGTGAGGGTCCGCATCGCCGCGGGCTGCTCCGGCACCACCGGATGTGCGGTCGCATTCCACGTCTCGACCAGCACGAGCAGCAGGGGCACGAGCGTCGCCAGCCGCAACCACGGCCCGGGCCACGGCGGCACCCGGTGCGCGGCCAGATGCTCGGCCCGGCGCACGAACTCGGCGACCGCGCCCGCGGCCAGCACGGCCAGCAGCAACGTCACCCACAGCATCATCCGGCCGGGGATCCGCACCCCGAAAGACGCCGGCAGATGGCCGAAGAGCGGCAGATAGGTCCAGCGGCCCTCGAAGAACGTGGTGCCGACGGTGAGGATCACGCTGACGACAACCGCGACGAGCAGCAGCAGGCGTTGCCACATCCGCCAGACGGAGAACACCAGGCCGACCAGCGCGAGGGCGTAGAGCACGAACCCGGGCAGCAGCGCCATCTCGGCGGGCCAGCCCAGTGACTGACGCGGAACGGCGTGCGGGGCGCCCCAGATCCGCGACTCGGCCGGACCGATCAACAGCGACCGCAGCGGAGCCGAGAAGAACCGGATCTCGGTGCCGGCCGGACCGGTGTCCGGCACCCGCAGGTACGGCAACGCGATCAGCAACCCGACCCCGGCGAAGATCAGCACTCCCAGCAGATCGGTGACCAGCAACCGCCACCCGAGTACGGGCCGCGGCGACCGGCGACGCAACCGGCGGACCAGCACCGCGAACCCGACGACGACGATGAGCACGGCAAGGACATAGGCGAACGGCAGACCGAGCGAGAAGCCGAGAGTGAGCTGCCACGTCGCGACGAGCCAGCCCATGGTGGCCCAGCCGGCGTGGCGGCGGCCGGGGCGGAAGCCGTACCGCATGGACCAGCCGTGACCGCGGGCGAGCATGGCCAGGGCCAGCGGGATGCCACCCGCGGAAATGATGTCGAGATGACCCTCCTGGGCCAGCCGCCACGGCGCGTACGCGAAGGCGACCGCCCCGACGATGGCGCCGGTGCGGCCGGCACCGAGCTGACGGATCAGGGCGTAGCCGCCGATGGCCAGCAGGGCGTGGGCCAGCACATAGAGGATGTTGTAGCGCAGGACGGCGGCCAGCGGGCCACTGCCGATCATGCCGGCTGGGGCGTAACCGAGCAGGCTGCTGCCGAACGCGTAGCTGTAGGCCTCGGGGAAGAAGGCGTTGGACTGCCAGAGCCGGGCCGGCTCGGTGATCAGGATGTGCCCGGCCCAGGACACCTGCCACGCCTGCCGCGACGGATCCCAGATGTCCTGCGGGAACGTGTGCAGGGGGTAGCGCAGGGTAGGCCAGGTCAGCAGGACGGCGAGCAGCAGGGAGCCGTAGATGACCAGGGCGTACTCGTGGATGAGGGCGCGGCCCAGGGATCGGGTGGCTCTCTTGATGCGGCCGGGGGCGCGTTCGGAGGTTTCGGCGAAGGCGGTCCAGGGGTCTGGTGGGGCGCCGGGTGGGCGGGTGGTGGGGAGTTTGGGCTTTCGGCGGCGGGTGGGTTTTCCGCTGGGAGGTTCCTGGTCGGTCTTTTCGTCGCCTTTGCCGGTGTCTTTGCCGTCGCCTTCGGGGGTGCTGTCGTTCTTGTCTTTGTCGGCGTCCGTTTCCGGGGCGTCCTTGGTGCCGGTCTTGGTGCCGGTCTTGGTGTCGCTGGCTTTCGCGGGATCTTGGGTGGCTGGTTTCGCGGAGCCTGACTTTGCGGTGGGCGCGGCGTGGGTCTTGGTGCCGTCTGCGGCGTTGGTCTTGCTGCTGGCCTTGGCGCCGGGTTTGGTGCTGGGCGCGTCGTCGCCGGCGGCTGTGGTGTCGCGGTCCGGCCGGGTGTCGACCTTGTCCGTCGCCGAACCAGCCTTGTCCCCTGCCTTGGTTTTTCCTTCGGCGGCTGCGCTGGACGGTTTGGCCGGAGGGATCAGGTCGGGTGGCAGGCCGTTGGTGGGAAAGACGCTCTCGTCAGCGACCGGCGGGCTGGAGCGCGCGCTCTCTACCGCCGGGTTGCGCAATTTCGCCGAGGGATCCGCGCCGGCTGCTGCCGACGGGTCCTTCGTGGACTGAGAGCCGGCGAAAGGATCCGCTGCCGAACCGCTGTGCGGCGGCACGGCGGGCCGCAGGGCGGCCGGCGCGACCGCTGCGGACTTACCGGCACGGGCCCTCCGCAGTCCAGCCCACCGGCGGACCGGCTTGGCCGGCGGCCGGGCGCTGTCTCCCATCAGGGGAGCCGCGCTGGTTCCTGTCGCCTGCGAGGTGACCGCACCAGAATCAGCGCCGCCCGATCCGGTGCCGCCCGATCCGGTGCCGCCCGATCCGGTGCCGCCCGGTCCAGTGCCGCCTGGCCCAGTGCCGCCCGATCCGGTGCCGCCCGATCCGGTGCCGCCTGGCCCAGTGCCGCCCGGTCCGGTTGCACTCGATCCGACAGTGCCCGATCCGCTAGCGCCCGGTCCGGTTGCGCTCGATCCGGCGGTGCCCGATCCGCTGGCGCCCGATCCGCTAGCGCTCGATCCGGCGGTGCCCGATCCGCTGGCGCCCGATCCGCTAGCGCTCGATCCGGCAGTGCCCGATCCGCTGGCGCCCGATCCGCTAGCGCTCGATCCGGCAGTGCCCGATCGGCTCGCGCCGGTTTCGGGAGAGCCGGATTCAGGCGGGCCCGACTCGGCCGCGCCGGATTCAGCCGTATCCGGTCCGGTCGCGGACACCGCGCCCGATTCCTCGCCCGAACCGGCCGCGCGCTCCCCCGGCGCGGCTCCGCCCGCGGTCGGGTCGGCCCCGCGCTGCGGCGGCTGCTCGGTCGTCATGCTGCTCCCTCGTGCCGCTGCGTCAGCTGGCCGCCCTCTCGCGCAGCAGCGCGATGTCGGCGGACTGGCCTTCCACGCCGCCGGGCGTCTCCACGATCGCCGGGGCGCCCGCGGCGCGGATGGCCGCCACGACCAGCTCCGGGTCGATCTTGCCATTGCCGAGGTTGTCGTGCCGGTCGCGGCCGGAGTCGAAGCTGTCCTTCGAGTCGTTGGCGTGGATGAGGTCGATCCGGCCGGTGATCGACTTGACCCGGTCGACGATGTCGAGGAGCTCTTCGCCGCCGGCGTGCGCGTGGCACGTGTCCAGGCAGAACCCGGCTCCGAACTCGCCCACCGCGTCCCACAGGCGGGCCAGGTTGTCGAAGCGGCGGGCGATCGCGTGGTCACCGCCGGCCGTGTTCTCGATCAGGATCGGCAGCGGCAGGCCACCTTCCTTCTCCGCGTACGCGAAGGTTTTGCGCCAATTGTCGAATCCGACGGCGATGTCGTCGCCGGCGTTGACGTGACCGCCGTGCACGATCAGGCCGCGCGCGCCCACCGCGGCCGCCGCGCGGGCGTGGCTCAGCAGCAGTTTGCGGCTGGGGATGCGGATCCGATTGTTCAACGTGGCCACATTGATCACGTATGGCGCGTGGATGTAGACGTCCACGTCGGACGCCTTGAGTGCCGCCGCGTCCGGGCGTTCCGCCGGGGACTTCCAGCCCTGCGGATCAGCAAGGAAGAACTGGACGGCGTCAGCACCGCGGGCGGCGGCCGCGTCGAGGGGTTCGGCGGGATCGACATGGGCTCCGATGCGCATGGGTCCGAGCCTACGACGTGGGTACGACGGTCACCGGCCGTCGCCGTCTGACGACCGTGCGCGTCACCGCCCTTGTCGGCGCGTCGTTAATCGAGCGGATCACACATACCTACGTACCGGTGCCAATCGGTGCGAGCTGGGAGATGGTGCATGTCGCGGCAAGTCCGAAACCGTGTGACGGCGACGGCGCTGGGTGGTTTTCTGCTCGGTGCCGCGCTGCTCACGACCGGCACGGCCAACGCCGACCAGGTCGAGGGTGGTGGCCGGCAGGTGGTCTTCGCGGGCGGCGGGGTGCTCGGCCTCTCCTGCAAGTCCACGCCGTCCGTCGAGGTCATGACCGTGCCCGCCGACGGCCGGGTGCGGCTGGTCAACCGGACCGGGCACGGCGCGCGCCTGCGGCTCAACGGCGAGTCCCAGGGCACGATCCCGGACGACGGCGCGACCGAGGTGGTCTTCCGGCGCGGCACGACCGCGGTCACCCTCGATCCCAGCTGCGCCATCACCGATCAGGCGACGCCGGTGCTGGTCACCGCCTCGCCGACGCTGACGGCCAAGCCCGATCCGATGCCCGCGCCGGTGGACACGACCACCGATCCGGCCGATACGCCCACCACGCTCGAGGCCCCGGCCGCCACGACGGGCA
>NZ_JBEZGQ010000288.1:0-8709 GCF_040650095.1 Actinoplanes sp. NPDC048791
CAGGCCCCGCCCGGCTGGACCGTCACCGTCTGGGCCCGGGTGCCCAGCGCCCGGCTGCTGACCTGGACGCCGGACGGCCGGCTGCTGGTCTCGCGGCCCAAGTCCGGTGATGTCGTCGAGCTGGTCCCGAGCCCGGGCGACGCCGCGCCGGTGCAGCGCACCCTGGTCAGCGGGCTGAACCAGCCGCACGGGCTGGCCTTCGCCGGCAACACGCTGTACGTGGCCGAGAGCGACCAGGTGGACGCCTTCACCTACGCCGCCGGCGCGGTGTCGGGCCGGCGGGTCGTGATCGACAATCTGCCCGACGCGAAGAGCCCCGACCTGGGCGGCGCCTACGCGCACGCGCTCAAGAGCGTGGCGATCGGCCAGGACGGCACCCTCTACGTCTCGGTCGGCTCGACCGGCAACGTGTCGGCCGAGGACCGGGACGCGACCCCCGAGCGGGCGTCCATCCTGCGGGCCCCGGCGAGCGGCGGAACGCCCACGGTCTTCGCGCGCGGGGTGCGTAACGGCACCGGGCTGGCGGTCGACCCCGACGGCGCGGTGTGGACGGCGGTCAACAACCGGGACAACATCGAGTACCCGTACGACCGGGACTACGACGGGGACGGTGACTCGGACGAGGGCCGGGTCATGCAGGACTACGTGAACGACCACCCGTTCGAGCCGCTGGCCCGGCTGACGCAGGGACGTGACCTCGGGTGGCCGTACTGCAACCCGGAGCCCGACCTGGAGCCCGGGGCCAAGGACTCGCCGCTGAGCTACACCCGGCGCCCGTTCGTCCGCGACATCCAGAACAACCCGGGCGGCACGAAGCTCGACTGCGCCGCGCTGCCCCCGGTCGAGCAGGGCATGGGCGCACACTCGGCGCCGCTGGGACTGAGCTTCGCCACGGCGCCGGGCCTGGCCGGAGAGTACGGACCGGGCGCCCTGGCCGGCATCCACGGCTCGTGGAACCGCAACCCGCCCCGGCCGCCGGAGGTCTCGTTCTTCGCCTGGCGCGACGGCACGCTGGGCCCGCAGCAGACGCTGCTGACCGGTTTCCAGCTGGAGAACGGCTCACGCTGGGGCCGCCCGGTCATGGCGGTGCAGGGCCCGGACCGAGCCCTGTACGTGAGCGACGACCTCGCCGGAGCCGTCTACCGCGTGACCGCGAGCTGAGCTCCGACAACCGGTCAGTGGCGGAACTTGTCGGAGACCATTCGTAGCTGCTGCGACAGCTGGGACAGCTCGACCGCCGCCGCTTCCGTCTGGGTCGCTGCCTCGTGGGTCAACGTGGTCGTGTCGGCCACCCGGCCGATCGAGTCCGATACGCCGGTAGCCGACGTCACCGCCGCCGCGATGCTCGACACGATCTGCCCGGTCGCGGTCGTCTGGGCGTCCACCGCCGTGGAGATCGAGCGTTGCAGCTCGTCGATGCGGTCGATCACCTCGCTGATCCGGGTGATCGCCTCGAACGCCCCCGCCGTGTCCGTCTGCATCGCCGTCACCTTCGCCGCGATGTCGCCCGTGGCCGACGCAGTCTCCCGGGACAGGTCCTTGACCTCGCCGGCCACCACGGCGAAGCCCTTGCCCTGTTCGCCGGCGCGGGCCGCCTCGATCGTCGCGTTCAGGGCCAGCAGGTTGGTCTGCTCCGCGATGGAGGTGATGATGCTGACCACCGCGGACACCTCCTCGCTGGAGCTGCGCAGCCGGTCGATGGTGCGGTTCGTGGTGACGGCCAGCTCGACCGCCTCCTTGGCCACCGTGTCGGCCTCGGTCACGGCCGTGGTGATGTCCTGGATCGAGCTCTCCAGCCCGCGGGCCGCCGCCGTCGTCTCCTCGACGCTCGAGGTCACCAGGCCGATGTCGCGGCTCGCCTCGGCCGCTTCCGACGATGCCGTACCGGCGCCCTGGGACAGCTGGCGGCTGGTCGCCGTGAGTTCCTCGGAGGCGGCGGCCACCGAGCCCGCGTTGCCGCCGATCTCGATCAGGGCCTGGCGCAGCGAGCCGACGATCGCGTTCAGGCTGCCGCCGAGCTGCGCCAGTTCGTCGCCGCCGGGCAGGGTGGCGTCCACCGTGAGGTCGTAGGCTGCGATCGACCGGGCCGCCGACAGGCAGTGGTCCATCCGGCGGGAAATCCGGCGGGCCAGCAACAGTGCCGCGCCGCCCAGCACCATCGCCGCCAGCAGGCCGGTGACCAGGGTGAGAAGCTTCGCGCTGGTCGCCACCGAGTTGGCCTCGTCGTACGACTGCTTCACCCGCAGCGTGATCGCCGCCTTCAGCGCGTCCAGGGTCTGCGCCGCCTTCGCGTCGACCTCGTCGTACGCGGGCCGGGCGGCCAGCGCCCCGGAGCGGGTCGGGTCCGAGGCGACCCGGCTGGCCAGGGTCACCATCCGCTGCCCGGAGGCGATCAGCTGGTCCAACACCGGCAGCGCGCCGTCGGCCTGGGCCCGCAGCTGGGGCGCGTAGCGGATCACGTCGTCGATGCCGGCCCGGGCCTGCGCCACGTTCTCGCCCAGGCGGTCCAGCACCGTCTGGCGTTCGGTTGCGTTGTTGGTCACCAGCGCGGCCAGCACGTTGCCCCGGAACAGGGCCCGGGCCAGGTCCGCGGACTGGACGGCCTGCAGGGCGGCGGCCGAGTTGCGCGCGGTGGCCTGCTGGGCGGCGATGGCGGATGTGCCACGGTAGCCGATCGCGCCGGCCACGATGACCAGGACGAAGCCGGCCACGGCCAGGGCGGCGATCTGCCGCCGGATGGTGAACGTCACGGGGACCTCCTCACCGCCAGATTATCCGAAATACCCTCATACCGGGCATCTTCCGCTCAGGCTCCCGGGACCCCGGCCGAACAAACCTTTAGGCGTGCCCAGGAGGTCTCATGAGAATCGTTCCCCTGTTGCTGAGCGTCGCGGTGACCCTCGCGACGGCGGCCGGCTGCGCGGATTCCGAGCCGGAGATCGGCCGTCCGGTGGACCGGCTCGCCGAGGCCCGGGCCGCCCTGCCCGACTCGATCAGGCAGTCGGGTGTGCTCATCGGCGGCACCGATCCCACCTTCGAGCCGATGACCTTCATGCAGGGCCCGACTTTTGCCGGGCTCGATGTCGGACTCGGCGAGGCCATCGCCCAGCGCCTCGGGCTCAAGGTCGAGTGGCGCAACGTCGGCTTCGGCGACCTGCTCGACCAGGTCGAGACCCACAAGATCGACTTCTCCATGTCGTCGATGTTCGACCGCGCGGAACGGCAGAAGAAGGCCGACTTCGTCAACTACCTGAACGCCGGCACGTCCATCGTGGTCCCCAAGGGCGTCGGCGACATCGGTGGCATGAGCGGCCTGTGCGGGCGCAAGGTGGCCGCCCAGCCGGAGACCGTCTTCGTCGAGATGGCCGAGGCGCAGAAGAAGGACTGCGGGGCGAAAAAGCTCACCGTCGTCCTGTCCGACACACCGTCGGCGTTCGTGCGCGACGGCAAGGCCCAGGCCGCGCTCAACGACTTCCCGATCGCCGCCCTCGACGTCGAGAAGATGCCGGCCCTCGAGCTCTCCGGGCCCCAGATCGAGGCCATCCCGTACGGGATCGGCATCGCCAAGGACCGCAAGGAGCTGGCCACCGCCGTGCAGACCGCCCTATACGCGCTCATCAACGACGGCTCCTACGACGAGCTGCTGGCCAAGTGGAAGGTCAAGGAGGGCGCCCTGCGTACGGGGGCCATCAACGGCGGCGCGTGACCCCTCCAGCGTCATCGGACAAAGTGAATGTTTCTCGCACTCACCTTGACAGACATCGACGTCGAGCACAGTCTTTGCTGACGTTCGCGCTGCTGGAGCGAGTCCAGCGTGAGTCAAGCGGGTGCCCCCATGCCACTTTTCCCCCTCCGCCGCCGACCCCTCGCGTTCGCCCTCGCCGTTCTCCTACCGGCAGTGGCTCTCTCCGTGTCCCCCACCGCGGCCGCCGCCGCGCCGATCACCGCCGCCGCCGACGCCCTCGACGGCACCTGCGCCGCCCTGCAGGTCTATGACGGCTCCCGGGCCCTCGGCTATGTGGTGCGCAGCTCGGCCGGCTACGGCTTCACGGGCTCCGCCTCGGCCGCCACGCCGTTCCGGCTCGAGGCCACCCAGCTGGCCCGCTACGAGCTCTTCGACGCCTCCGGGGCCCCGGCCTACCAGAGCGTCGCGGGCTTCATCCTGGCCGGCGACGCGTACGGCGACCGCGCCGACTACACGGTGACCGTGAGCGGCGACAAGTACCGCTTCACCAACACCGCCACGGGCCAGATCATGGGCTCGTTCCTGTGGAGTCTCGGCGCGGGCGGCAGCTCCCACACGGTCGCCCTCACCCCGGCCTCGGGCTGCTACACCCCGCCCGACGTCGACCCGGGAGTCAGCGGCACCGCCGCACCCGGCGTGGACAGCAGCGGCAAACTCGTCGGCACGATCGACGCGCACGCGCACATCACCGCCGGCGCCGCGTTCGGCGGGCGGCTGCACTGCGGCGAGGCGTGGGCCCCGGGCGGCGTACGGGACGCCCTCGCGGGTTGCTCCTCACACGCGAGCCTCAACGTGGGCGCGCTGTTCGAAGGCATCATCGGCGGCACCGACGTGGTGAACTCCGCGGAGGACGGCTGGCCCACCTTCGGCGACTGGCCGCAGCACAACTCTTTGCTGCACGAGCAGTCGTACTACCGCAGCATCGAGCGGGCCTGGCGCTCCGGTGAGCGGGTGCTGAACGCGCTGCTGGTCGCCAACCGGGTGATCTGTGAGTTGTTCCCGTACCGGGACACGTCCTGTGACGAGATGGATCAGCTGCGGGTGCAGGCCACGTACCTGTCCTCGATGCAGGACTACATCGACGCCCAGCACGGCGGCAAGGGCAAGGGCTGGTTCCGGATCGCCAAGACACCGGCGCAGGTCCGGGCCACCGCGGCCCAGGGCAAGCTGGCCGTGCTCGTCGGCGTGGAGAACTCCGAGGTCTTCGGCTGCCGCGAGATCAAGGACGTCGCCCAGTGCACCCGGGCCGACATCGACGCCGGCCTCGACGAGCTGCAGGCGATCGGCGTCTCCGGGCTGTACCCGGTGCACAAGTTCGACAACGCGTTCGGCGGCACCCGGTTCGACGCCGGGGTCACCGGAGCGGCACTGAACGTGGCGAACCTGCTCTCCACCGGCCACTGGTGGACGGCGACCAGCTGCACCGGCCCGTCCGACAACGAGCAGCCGCTGGTCAGCGACGACTTCGCCGAGTTGCTCAAGCTGGGCCCGCTCGGCCTGCCGGCGGGCGCGATCCTGCCGGTCTACCCGAGCGGCAAGATCTGCAACACCCGGGGGCTGACCACGCTGGGCACGTACCTGATCCAGCAGATGATCAGCCGCGGCATGATCATCCACATCGACCACATGGGGGTGAAGACCGCGCAGGCCGTGCTCGATCTGGTCGACGCGGCCCGCTACCCCGGCGTGACCTCGGTGCACACGTGGGCGGACCGGGCGCTGGTCGACCGGATCATGGCCCGCGGCGGCTTCGTGGCCTCGTACGCCTTCGCGGCCGACCCGGCCGAGGGTGAGCCCGGCTTCCTCGCCGAGTGGCGCGCCAACAAGGCCCTGCCGCACGGCGCCTCGATCACCGGTTACGGCTTCGGCAGCGACGTCAACGGCCTGGGCCCGCAGGCGCCGCCGCGCGGGACCGACCCGCTGACCTACCCGTTCACCGCACCCAACGGCACCACGGTGAGCAAGCAGGTCTACGGCTCGCGCACCTTCGACCTCAACACCGACGGCGTGGCCCAGTACGGCCTCTACGCGGACTGGACCACCGATCTCATCCGCCACGCCGGCAGCGACGGACCCCTGCTGCGGCAGCAGCTGATGAGCGGAGCCGAGGCCTACACCCGGATGTGGGAGCAGGCGATCGCGGCAAGCTAGTCGACCGAGCGGATCCGGGTGACCAGGACCGAGCCGAGCACGGTCACCGCGGCGACCACCAGGTAGAGGACCGGGTAGCCGCCGAGGTAGGCCACGATCGGGAAGGCCAGGGCCGGGCCGAGGACCTGCGGCGCCGAGTTGGCGATGTTGATGATGCCGAGGTCCTTGGCCCGGTCCTCGGCCGTCGGGAGCACCTGGGTGATCAGGGCCTGGTCGACGGAGAGGTAGACGCCGAAGCCGAGGCCCAGCACGGCGGCGGCGATCAGGGCGCCGGTCCAGGTCGGCCAGAGGGCGAGCAGTCCGGCCGCGGCTGCCATGACGTAGCCGGACACGATCACCGACGGTTTACGCCGGCCGGTGCGGTCCGAGACGATGCCGCCGGCCACCACGGTCAGCACCGTCGTGCCGGTGTAGACCAGGATCAGCAGCAGCAGCCCGTCCTCCGGGCTGCTGTGGTGCACCCGGTCGCGCAGGAAGTACAGCAGGTACAGCGTGGCCATGGCGTTGCCGAGCTGCACCAGGAAGCGGGTGGCCCAGGCCCAGGCGAAGTCGGGGTTGGCCCGGGGGCTGAAGCGGTACACGGCCGCCAGCCCGCGCAGGGTGACCCGCGGGGCGCCGCCGGCCGGGACCGCTGGGTCCGGCGTGAAGAGCAGGAACGGCACCACCGTGAGCACGACCAGCGAGCCGATCAGGAAGTAGCCGCCGGCCACCAGGGTGACCAGCAGGACGCCGAGGATCACGCCGATCGACTGGGTCAGGCCCACCCAGCCGGAGACCAGGCCGCGCTGCCGCACCGGGGTCCGGTCCGGGACGATCGCGGAGAGCCCGGCCTGGAGCGTGTTCAGGCCGGCCTGCGCGACGCACCAGCACAGGGTCAGCCCGATCAGGGTGCGCTGCCCGGAGAGCAGGGCCAGCCCCACGCAACCGAGCAGGGCTCCGGAGGCGATCCAGGTGTGCCGCCGCCCGGTCCGGGCCGTCGTCGCGTCCGACAGCGCGCCCGCGATCGGTCCGACCAGGACGGCGACCAGGGCGCCGGCACCGGTGATGATGCCCAGCGCGGTGGTCTTGTCGATCCCGCCCAGGTCCTGCGCCTGGTTGGGCAGCAGCACCTGCAGGGGCCCGAAGTAGCCCATCCAGAGCCCGAGGTTGGCCAGCGACAGCAGGCCGATCCAGCGGGCGCCCACCCGCGCCGGTTCCACCGCCGCGACGGGCGCGGTCATCTCTGGTCCCGCAGGGCGGCCCGCAGCCAGCCGAAAGAGTCCTTCGGGGTACGGCGCTGAGTGTCGTAGTCGACGCGGACCAGCCCGAACCGCTGCTGGTACCCCTCGGCCCACTCGAAGTTGTCCAGCAGCGACCAGACGAAGTACCCGCGCACGTCGACGCCCTCGCCGATCGCCTGGTGCAGCGCGCGCAGGTGACCGTCGAGGTAGTCGATGCGGGCGGTGTCGTGGATCCGCCCGTCCGGCGTGACCTCGTCCACGGTGGAACAACCGCTCTCGGTGATGTAGATCGGCGGGAGCGTGCCGGCGTACCGGTCGTGCAGTCCGGCCAGCAGGTCGCGCAGCCCGCCGGGGACGACCGGCCAGCCGAAGGCGGTGGTCGGGACGCCCTCGATCGGCAGCATCTCGAACGGCAGCGGCGACCCCTCGGGCGCGGCGGCGACCCGGGTCGGGTTGTAGTAGTTGATACCGAGGGCGTCGAGCGGGGTCGCGATGATCTCCCGGTCCCCGTCCCGGACGCAGGGAGCGCCGTCCAGCAGCGGACTCTCGCCCAGCAGCACCGGATCGAGGAACAGCCGGTTGTGGAAGCCGTCGTACACCGCCGCGGCGGCCAGGTCCGCCTCCGAGTCGCTCGCGGGCACCACCGGCGTGCAGTTGTTGGTGATCATCACCTCGGCCGCCCCGCTCGCTCGCAGGGCGCGCACCGCGAGACCGTGCCCGAGCAGCTGGTGGTGGGCCACCGGCAGCGCGTCGAACATCAGCTCCCGGCCGGGCGCGTGGGTGCCGAAGGCGTAGCCCTGGGCCATGTGCACGATCGGCTCGTTGAGTGTGATCCAGCGGCTGACCCGGTCACCGAGCCGGTCCGCGACCGCGGCGGCGTACTCGGCGAAGCGGTAGCTGGTCTCGCGGTTCAGCCAGCCGCCGGCGTCCTCCAGTGCCTGGGGCAGATCCCAGTGGAACAGCGTGGGCACCGCGGCGATGCCCCGGGCCACCAGCTCGTCGACCAGCCGGTCGTAGAAGTCCAGGCCCTTCGGGTTGACCGCCCCGGAACCGTCCGGCTGGACGCGCGGCCAGGCGATCGAGAACCGGTACGCGTCGACGCCGAGCTCGCTGAGCAGCGCCACGTCCTCGGGCCACCGGTGGTAGTGGTCGCAGGCCACGTCGCCGGTGTCACCGTCGCGGACCCGGCCGGGGGTGTGGGCGAAAGTGTCCCAGATCGACGGGCCGCGCCCGTCCTCGCTGACGGCGCCTTCGATCTGATAGGCCGCGGTGGAGACGCCCCACACGAAGCTCGACGGGAAGCTGGGCAGCGCATCCATGGCCATGACTCCTCAGAAGTGAGAGGAGCTCATATTAGTGACCGCCGGGGCCGTTGGTAAGTCGTCGCCGCGACCGGATTCAGCAGGAGGTCTTGTCCTGGACAACTGCCGTTCATGTCCAGGTCCCTAGCATCTAGCCATGCGCGCAGGACTGTCGACGCTCCCCGACACCGCCGAGGAGCTCGCGTACGAATTGCTGGCCCCGCTGGGCAACCGCTGGCGGCACACCGCGGGGGTCGCCGCGCGGGCCGCCCAGCTCGCCGAGCCCCTGGAG
>NZ_JBEZGQ010000289.1:0-8664 GCF_040650095.1 Actinoplanes sp. NPDC048791
CCGGGCGACCGCCTGGGCCAGCGCGGCCCACGCGGCGAACACGCCGACCAGCGTGCCCAGGCCGGCGCAGATGGCGATCACGACCACCGGGTTCACGCCCGCGACCTGCGCGGTCCGGGCCGGCTGCATGGTCAGCGGCACCACCACGCCGGCACCGATCGCGGCCGAGAGGGCCAGCGCCAGCTCGGTGCCCGGACCGACGGCCGGTGGGCCCGGCGACCAGCGCCGCAGCAGCACGGCCCCGGTCAGGGCGCCCACCACGGCCGCCACCATCGGCACCCAGGCGACCCAGGCCAGCTGCGCCGTCCACTGATCACGCGTGGTCACGTCCAGCACGCGGGTGAGCCGTACGATGCCGAGGCCGTACGCCAGTCCCAGCTGGCTCGCGCCGGCCAGCGCGCCCACACCGAGGGTGGCGGCCAGCAGCTTGGCCCACGTCCGAAATGCCATGCCGGGCAGGGTACGGAATGGTCCGTGCCGCGGCCAGTCCAGAGCCTGCTTCTTAAGGCAGGCCAAAATTCCGCTCAGGCCACCCCGGCGCCGGTCTTCAACTCAACGATGCGACCGACATACACAGTGTCACCGGCGTTGGTCAGCATGTGCGTCTGGCCGGGCTCACGGTAGACGACGCTGCCGGTCTCCTCCTCGACGTCGATGCGCTCGCCCGCCGCCGTGTGGATCACGTTCTTGGCGCCCTGCACGGCGATCACCACGTACGCGAGGCCGTGGTGGTGCAGCGGCTGGGTCTCGCCCGGCGCCAGCGTGATGTGCCAGACGCGCACCCGGTCGTTCTCCAGCAGAATCTCCTGGCCGACCTGGCCCAGCACCTGCTCTGTCATAGCTCTCCCACCTGAGGCAGGACCCGGGACGCGATCAGTTCCACGTGCTCCAGGTCGGACATGTCGATGACCCGCAGGTGCACCCGGGTGGCGCCGATCGCGGCGAACTCCCCGATGCGCTGGACCAGGGCGTCCGGCGAGCCGACCACCGGGTCCTCCGGCGGTAGTGCGCTGGGCACGTGCAGCGGAGCGGCCCGGCGCTGGGCTTCCTCGTCGGTGCGGCCGAGGGCCACGACGATCCCTGCTGACAGGTTGACGCTGCGCCCGTACCGCTCGCTCGCGGCCCGGACCCGGTCGAAGGCCGTCACCGTCTCCGCCACCGTCTTGAACGGCATGTTGAATTCGTCCGCGTAGCGGCCGGCCAGCTCCGGGGTGCGTTTCGTCCCGCGGCCGCCGACGATGATCGGCGGGCCGGGCCGTTGCACCGGCTTGGGCAGCGCCGGCGAGTCGAGCAGCTGGTAGTGCTTGCCCTCGTAGGAGAAGCGGGCCTCGTCCGGGGTGGACCACAGGCCGGTGATGATCGCGAGCTGCTCCTCCAGCCGGTCGAAGCGCTCGCCCAGCGGCGGGAACGGGATGCCGTAGGAGGTGTGCTCGCGTTCCAGCCAGCCGGCGCCCAGTCCGAGCTCGACCCGGCCGCCGCTCATCGCGTCCACCTGGGCCACCATGATCGCCAGCGGTCCGGGCAGCCGGAACGTCGCCGAGCTGACCAGCGTGCCCAGCCGCAGCCGGGAGGTCTCGCGGGCCAGCCCGGCCAGGGTCAGCCAGGCGTCGGTCGGGCCGGGCAGGCCCGGGTCGGCGCCCATCGACTGGTAGTGGTCGGCGCGCAGGTAGCCCTCGAAGCCGCCGTCCTCGGCGTGCCGGGCCAGCCGCAGCTGGTCGTCGTAGGTCGCGCCGCGGTGCGGCTCGGTGAACAGGCTGACGCGCATCGGCGGATCCTTCAGGCCATCAGGAGTTCGTGCAGCTCGGCGCTGCATCGGGCGACCTCTTCGAGGTGCGCGCCCCGGCCCAGCGTGCGGGGCCGCGGGATGTCGATGTCGATGATCTCCCGGATCCGGCCCGGGCGCGGGCTCAGCACGACCACCCGGTCGGCCAGCAGCACCGCCTCGTCGATCGAGTGGGTGACGAAGACGATCGTGGTGCCGAGCTCCATGTGCACCCGCTGCAGCTCACCGGAGAGCTCCTCGCGGGTCAGCGCGTCCAGCGCGGAGAACGGCTCGTCCATGAGCATGACCCGCGGCTGGGCGATCATCGACCGGCACAGGGCGACCCGCTGCTGCATGCCGCCGGAGAGCTCGTGCGGCAGCCGCTTCTCGAAGCCGGACAGCCCGGTCATGCTCAGCAGCTGCTGAGCCCGGTCGCGGTGCTCCGCTTTCTTGGCCCCGAAGATCTGCATCGGGAGCAGCACGTTGTCCAGTACCGAGCGCCACGGCAGCAGGGCCGGCTTCTGGAACATCATCGCGATGTCCCGGCGCGGCTTGGTCACCCGTTCGCCTGACACCTGGACCTCGCCCGCGCTCACCGGCAGCAGGCCCGAGATCAATCGCAGCAGTGTGGACTTTCCGCAGCCAGAGCGGCCGAGCACGGCGACGAACTCGCCGTCACCGACCGCCAGGTCGATGCCGCGCAAGGCCTCCACCGTGCCGGATCGGCCCGCGAAAGTACGGGAGACGCCGGTGAGACGGATCATCGTCGGGTGCTCCCGATAGTTTCGGATCGATGCGCTGACACTGTAGCCAGCCGTTGCCTCATTGCCGCGACCACCCCGTCCACAAGGGCTTCTGAGACATACCTGTCATCGATCATCCGCCTGGGGTCCCCTACGCTAACGCCCGAGTTCGCGCACACCACCATGCGGCGCCGGTGCACCCTCCGCCCGACGCCGAATGCCTCGACACCCCCTCGGTTGGGAAGGAACACGGTGCACAGAAGAACGTTCACCCGCACGCTCGTGGCCGCCGCGCTGGCCACGACCCTCGCCGCCGCAGCCGGTTGCAGCGACGACGGGGATGACAGCAGCGCATCCGGCGGCACGCAGACGCTGGAGAAGATCACCTACCTGACGTCGTTCGGCACCTTCGGCCGCGACTCGTACGCATACGTGGCCAAGGAGAAGGGCTACTTCCGCGACGCCGGCTTCGACGTCGAGATCAAGCCCGGTGGCGGCAGCGGTGAGGGCATCAAGCAGATCGTCGCCGGCACCGCCCAGTTCACGCCGATCGACCTGACCGGCGGCCTGCTCGCCGCGGGCGGCCCGGCCAAGGCCACCGGCTTCACCGCCGTGGGCGCCGTGCAGCAGCGCACGATGGCCGCGATCATGTCGCTCGACGGCTACGGCATCACCTCGCCGAAGGACCTCGAGGGCAAGACGCTCGCCGACACCCCCGGCTCCGTCGTGCGCAACCTGTTCCCGACGTACGCCAAGCTGGCCAAGGTGGACGCGTCCAAGGTCAACTTCGTCAACGGCAACCCGCAGACGCTGTTCGGCACGCTGGCCTCGCACAAGGTGGACGGCATCGGCCAGTTCGTGGTCGGCAAGCCCACCATCGAGGGCATCGCCAAGAAGCCGGCCGTGCTGCTGCCGTACAGCGACTACCTGCAGGACCTCTACGGCAACGTGCTGATCACCAGCACCAAGTACGCCAAGGACAACCCCGAGAAGGTCAAGAAGTTCACCGCCGCCCTGCTCAAGGGCCTCGAGGACGCCATCACCAACCCGGACGAAGCCGGTACCCTGCTGAAGAAGAACGTGCCGACCGCCGACCCCAAGTCGGCCGCGGCGGAACTGACGCTGATGGCGCCGTTCGTGCGGTCCGAGGCCTCCGGTGTGCCGGTGGGCGCCCTGGACAGCCAGCGGGTCGCGCGCAGCATTGCCATCCTGCAGGGCTCCGGCCAGATCCAGGCCGGACTGACGCCCGAGCAGGTCATCAGCTTCGACCTGGTGCCGAACGCCTGATCCGGCCGGGCACGGGGCCTGTCATAGCCGGCCGGCCCCGTGCCCGGACCAGGGGAGCGAGAAAGACTGATGACTGACGTGGCGACAGCGCCCGCCCCGGCGCCGGCGGACCGGGTGCCATCCACCCGCCGCCGTACCCTCTCGGCCGTGGCCTGGCCGCTGCTCGGCCTGGCCGTCGCGATCGGCCTCTGGTGGGCCGGCACGGCCCTCTTCGCGATCAACACGGTCGTGCTGCCCTCACCGCCCGCGGTGATCGACGGCTTCAACCGCTACCGCCAGTTCCTCGTCGACGAGGCCGGGCACACCACCGCGGCGACGGTGGAGGGCTTCCTGCTCTCGGTCGCCGTCGGCGTGCTCCTCGGGGTGGCCATCGCCGCCTGGGGGCCGTTCGAGCGGATGTTCTCCCCGCTGCTGGTGGCCTTCAACGCGGTGCCCAAGGTGGCGCTCGCGCCGCTGGTGCTGATCTGGTTCGGCTACGGGCGCACACCGATCCTGGCGATGGCGTTCATGGTCTGCTTCTTCCCGATCGTGCTGTCCACCGCGACCGGCCTCACCAGCACCCCGGCCGACCTGGTGGAGCTGGCCCGCTCGATGGACGCGTCCCGGGTGCAGACCTTCGCCCGGATCCGGCTGCCGGCCGCACTGCCGCAGATCTTCGTCGGGCTCAAGGTGGCGATGCCGCTGGCGGTCATCGGCGTGGTGGTCGGCGAGATGCAGTACGGCGAGAGCGGCCTCGGCACCATCATCGTGCAGACCAGTGGCCAGGGGGACACCTCGACGGCGTTCGCCGCCATCACTCTGCTGGCGCTGATCAGCATCGTCCTCTACTACGCGCTGGTCCTCGTGGAGCGGCTCGCCCTGCCCTGGGTGCGCGCCACGACCTCGCAGCGCTGATCCCAGGTACGAAGAAGCCGGCCGACTCGTCGTGAGTCGGCCGGCTGCTCTTTGTCCGGGATGGAGATCAGCTCAGCAGTCGCCAGCGGCCGCTGCGGGCCACCAGCAGGGTCAGGGCCTGCGGCATCAGTCCGGAGTGGTTGTCCGGGGTCAGCCGGATCGGGCCGGCCAGGCCGTCGGTCTGCGAGGTCTCCAGCACGTCGCGGATCCGCTGACGGTCGCCGCCGACCTTGGCCACCGCGTCGGCGATCAGCTCCACCGCGTCGGCCGCGAAGGCCGCGACCCCCGAGTAGCTGCCGTAGCGGGCGGTGTAGTCGCGGAACCACTGCTTGCGGGCCGCCTTCGCCGGCGTCGTGGCGATCACGTCGTCGATGGCCAGGATCTGGGTGAAGACCATGGTGGTCTTGTCGGTGGCGCTCGCGGCCGCCTGCGGCAGGAAGAGGTCACCGGCCGCGGCGGCGTCGAAGTAGACGCTGCCGGTGAAGCCGGCCGCCTTGGCGCTGGTGGCCGCCAGCGTGGCCAGATCCGAGCCGGCCAGCACCACGAGGGCCTCGGGGCCGGCGTCGGTCAGCGTGCCGACCGTCTGGCTGATCTCGGTGGCCGTCGGCTTGACGCTGCGGTTGCCGGACAGCGTGATCTTGGCCGCCTTGAGCTGTTCGACCATCTTCTTCTGCGCGGCCCGGCCGTAGAGATCGTCGGCGTAGAGCAGAGCGGCGGACTTGGTCTTCTTGCGGGTCAGCTCGGCCACCGTGGCGGCCACGCTGTCGGTCGAGTTCGGACCGAGCTTGAAGACGTACCGGCGGCTCTGCACCGGCGTGGTCACCTCGTCGGCGGCGGCGAGCGCGATGGTCGGGATCCGCTGATCGTTGATCGTCTTGGCCGAGTCGACCACACACTGGCCGCAGGAGCCGGCGATCACCGCGGCCACCGCCGGGTCCGCCGCAAAGGTGCTGATGTTGCGCAGCGAGGCGGTCGGGTCCGACCGGTTGTCCTGGGTGCGCAGCACCAGCTCCCGGGAGCCGAGCACGCCCGAGGCGTTCACCTGGTCGATCTTCAGCTGCAGCGCACGGGTGTACGCGTAGTCGACCGCGGAGCCCGAGGCGTCGAGATCGGCGCCGATCACGATCTGCGTCTTGTCGCCGGTCTCGGGGTCCGAGTCGCAGCCCGTCAGCGCGGCGACGGCGAGCGTCGATGCAGCCACGGACGCCGTCAGACGGCGGGGGAGCCTCACTGCGGGTGCCTCCTAGGGGGCGGAGCCCGGGATTGAACCATCCCGGTGAACGCAACGTTGTCCGGTGTGGACCGCGCGAACACGGACAGTCCGTCCGTTCGATCGCGCCAAACCTTGCCAACGTGAAGGTCCCTGGTCAAGCTGCGCCGCAGACGGCCGACGGGATGACTTTCCCACATAGTGGTTGGAATCTTGATGGATCAGCGTCACTGCACCAACACGGAAAGTTGCCATGGTTACATTCGTGCACGTCAACGCCTACGCAGTGTCGATTGTCGAGCCGAACGGTTGATTGTCAGCGCGCCGTGAACAGTGTTTCCGGAACGTCGCAGACTTCCCAAACCGTTGCCGTCTCTGATGAAATCGCGGCCGTGCCGCGTGTGGCACGAGCCCTGTCGCGTGGATCGGCTATTCCCGGGCGGCAGTATCGGGGTGGGCGAAGAGATGCGGGGATGACCAGCGAGGAGATGTCGTGAGCACCGGTTCTTCGACCCAGGCTTCGACCTACCCCGCTCGCGCCGCCGGAAACCCGGTGGGACCCAGTGCGGACGCCGGCCGGTCGAGCGGCGCCGGGACGCGGGAACGGCGCGGGCGCATCCCGCGCCTGCGTGACGCCCGGATCCGGTCCAAGCTCGCTCTGATCCTCTTCGTGCCGCTGGTGGCCGTGCTCGCGCTGGCCACCGTCCGGCTCGTCGACGTCGGCGGCTCGGCGCTCGACGCCCGGCAGGTCGAGGACCTGACCGAGCTCTCCACCGATGTCTCGGACCTGACGCAGTACCTCCACAAGGAGCGGATGGCCGCGGCGCAGTATCTCGCGGCGCCGGACACCAAAGCGGACGGTTACAACGCTGCGATCGCCCTGAGTGACCAGCGCATCCAGCGGTACACGGCCGACCGCCGCGAGCTCGATGAGCCACCCCCGGCCGTGCAGGACCGGCTCAACCGCATCGACCAGCACCTGCAGACGATGGACGCCACCCGTAAGAAGGTGACCGACCGCGACGAGATCGCTGTCTCCGAGGTCGTGCTGCGCTACGGCGTCGTGCTCACCGACCTCGTCGGCTACGGCGAGGTCCTCAGCCAGTACGCCGGTGAGGGCACGGTCGCCGACAGCCTGCGCGCGGTCTCCGCGTTCGCCCGGGCCAAGGCCGGCACCGCCGAGCAGGAAGCAGTCGCGTACGCCTCCCGCGCCTCCGGTGACGTCAGCGCCGAGCAGCTCTCGGTCCTGACCGCCACGGAGACCAGCCAGCAGGAGGCGCTCGAGAGCTTCGCGCTGGTGGCGACCCCGCAGCAGCGCGCCCTGGTGGACAACACGGTCACCGGCGACGCGATCAACCTCGCCGACCAGTACTCCACGCTGCTCAACCGCTCCGACCCGATCGAGCCGATCGAGCTCACCCAGTCCTTCGGCGCGGTCGTCGACCTGATGCGCTGGGCCGAGCAGCGGCTCGAGACCCAGGCACTGCAGCAGGCGTCCGACGAGAGCTCCGCGGTGGGCCGCCAGGCCGCCATGGAGGCCGGCCTGGTGCTGCTGACCCTGATCATCGCCATCGCGCTGGCCGTCGTGCTGGCCCGCTCGCTCAACCTCTCGCTGCGCCGGCTGCGGGAAGGCGCCCTGGCCGTGGCCAACCGCGACCTGCCCGAGGCGGTCGCCCGGCTGCGCGACGTGCGCAACCTCGGCGACGGCGGCGCCGACGACATCGTGCGGCAGGTCCGCGACCCGATCCGGCTCAGCAACCGCGACGAGGTCGGCCAGGTGGCGCAGGCGTTCAACGTCGTGCACCGCGAGGCGGTCCGGATCGCGGCCGAGCAGGCCGCGCTGCGGACCAGCGTCTCGGCGATGTTCCTCAACCTGGCCCGCCGCTCGCAGAGCCTGGTCGACCGGATGATCGGCGAGCTCGACCAGATCGAGCGCGGCGAGGAGGACCCGAAGCGGCTCGCGCAGCTCTTCGAGCTCGACCACCTCGCCACCCGGATGCGCCGCAACGACGAGAACCTGCTGGTCCTGGCCGGCGCCGACTCCAGCCCGCCGCGCCGCGAGGACGCCCTCGTGGTGGACGCGCTGCGCGCCGCGCAGTCCGAGGTCGAGCTCTACAACCGCATCGAGTTCGGCACCGTCGACACCGACATCTCGATCGCGGCCGTGGCCGTCAACGACGTGGTGCGCCTGGTCGCCGAGCTGCTCGACAACGCGACCCGCTTCTCGCCGCCGAACACGGTGGTGGTCGCCGACGGCCGGCGCATCCGCGACTACGTGGTGATCCAGGTCGAGGACCGCGGGCTGGGGATGTCCGAGGAACAGATGGACTCCCTGAACCGGCGGCTGGCCGAGACCCCGGACGTCGACGTGGCCGCGTTCCGGCTGATGGGCCTGGCCGTGGTCAGCCGGCTGGCCAACCGCTACGGCATCCGGGTGGAGCTGCGGGCCAACATCGAGGGCGGCACGGTCGCCCAGGTGATCCTGCCGAACCACATCGTGGTGCTGCCCAGCAACCGCCCGCTGGACCCGCCGAGCCGCGGCAACCGTCAGCTCGACGCGGCCCCGGCCAACTGGAACGACCCGATGCCGCTCGGCCGGGGCAGCGCGGCGACGGCGACCCTGCCGGCCATCGCGCCCGAGCCTTGGGGGCAGCAGCGCTCCGACGACGGCCTGATCCGGGCCGGCGCCGGCGGCTTCTCGACCATCAGCAACCCGCAGCAGCAGCCGCAGCAGCCGGCCCACCCGCAGCTCCCGCGGCAGCCCTCAC
>NZ_JBEZGQ010000290.1:0-8632 GCF_040650095.1 Actinoplanes sp. NPDC048791
CGCTGGGCCTGCTCCGCGAACGGCAGCGCCCGCGGCATGGGCACCGGCACAGTGACGAGATCGGCCCCGCCGACCGTCTTGCTGGGGGCACCCGCCGCCGGCATCAACGCGCGGAACGCCGCGGTGATCTCGGCGTCCTGCGCCGCGGAGAGCCGAGCCACCCAGCTGTCGCAGTGGTACACGGTGAACGACGTCGTGCCGGGTACGGTCGCCTCGGTCATGGCCTGGACGAACGCACCGCGGAACGGCAGCTGGGAGCTGGGATACCAGGGCGTGACGACGGCGACGGGGCCGGACATCACGCCCGCTTCGCGGGGATCACGACCGTCGTGCCGCTGGTGGCCGAGCGGAGCACAGCCTCCGCGACCTCGACCGTACGCATGCCCTGGCGCAGCGTGACGATGTCGCTGTCCTTGCCCTCCACGGCGTCACGGAAGCGCTCGTGCTCGACGAGCAGCGGCTCCCGCTTCGGGATCGCGTACCGGACCATGTCGCCCTCGGCCACCCCGCGGAACGCCCGCAGGGCTTCCCACTCGGTGTCCACCGCGCCGTTGGCGTAGAAGGTGAGGTCGGCGGTCAGCGTGTCGGCGACGAAGCTGCCCTTGGCGCCGGTGATGACCGTGGACCGCTCCTTGAACGGGCTGAGCCAGTTCACCAGGTGGTTGGCCATCAGGCCGTCGCCCAGCGAGGCCACGGCGGAGACCATGTCCTCGTGCGGGCGGCCGCTGCGCGACACGGTGCGCGCGGAGACGTCCAGATATTCGTGCCCGGTCACCCAGGCGGTGAGGTCGATGTCGTGGGTGGCGAGGTCCATGACCACGCCGACGTCGGCGATCCGGCCCGGGAACGGGCCCTGGCGCCGGGTGACGACCTGGTAGATGTCGCCGAGCTCGCCGGCCTCGAGCCGGGTGCGCAGGCTCTGCAGCGACGGGTTGTACCGCTCGATGTGACCGACGGCACCGACCAGGCCACGGCTCTCGAACGCCTCGACCAGCTTGCCGGCCGCCTCGACCGACGGGGCCAGCGGCTTCTCGATCAGAGCGTGCACGCCGGCCTCGGCCAGCCGCAGCCCGATCTCCTCGTGCAGGGCGGTCGGGCAGGCGATGACCGCGTAGTCGAGCTGGAGCGCGAGGAGCTGCTCCAGGTCGGTCACGACCGGCACGCCGTGCGGCGCCACCGCGTTCGGCGCCGGGTCCAGCACGCCGACGAGCTGCACGCCGTCCAGCAGGTTGAGCACGCGGGCGTGGTTGCGCCCCATCGCGCCGAGGCCGATCAGGCCCGCGCGGAGTCCGCTCGGCGCGCTCATGCCTTCGCCGCCACGGTGTTGACGCCCTCGACGATGCGGTCGAGCTGCTCCTGGGTCAGGCTCGGGAACACCGGCAGCGACACGACCTCGCGGGCCGCGCGGTCGGTCTCCGGCAGCTTCCAGTCGCCGACCTGGCCGTCCTCGTTCAGGTACGGGCGCAGCTCGTGGATCGGGGTCGGGTAGTAGACGGCGTTGCCGATGCCCAGCTCCTTGAGCCCGGCCTGGAACGCGTCCCGGTCGCCCTGCACCCGGACCGTGTACTGGTGGTAGACGTGGCGGGCGCCCGCGGCCACCGGCGGCACCGTCACACCGGTGAGGTTGGCGTCGAAGTACGCGGCGTTGGCGCGGCGCTTCTCCGTCCAGGCCTCGAGCTGGCCGAGCTGGACGCGGCCGATCGCGGCGGCCACGTCGGTCATCCGCATGTTGGCGCCGACGATCTCGTTCTGGTAGCGCGCCTCCATGCCCTGGTTGCGCAGCAGGCGCAGGGTGCGGGCGAGCTGGGCGTCCCCGGTGCTGATCATGCCGCCCTCGAGCGAGTGCATGTTCTTGGTCGGGTAGAAGCTGAAGCATCCGGCCGCGCCGAAGCTGCCGACGGGCTTGCCGTCGAGGGCCGCGGCGTGCGCCTGGGCGGCGTCCTCCACCACGGCGAGGCTGTGCTGCTCGGCGATCTGCATGATGCGGTCCATCGCGGCCGGGTGGCCGTACAGGTGGACCGGCATGATCGCGACGGTGCGCGGGGTGATCGCGGCGGCGACCGCGTCCGGGTCCAGGCAGAAGCTGCCGGCCTCGATGTCGGCGAACACCGGGGTGGCGCCGACCAGGCGGACCGCGTTCGCGCTGGCGGCGAACGAGAACGACGGGACGATGATCTCGTCGCCCGGGCCGAAGCCCAGCGCCATCAGCGAGAGCTGCAGCGCCGACGTGCCGGAGTTGACGGCCACGCAGTGCCGGCCGCCGACGACCTCGCCGAACTCGGCTTCGAAGGCGGCAACCTCGGGGCCCTGCACGACCATGCCGCTGCGCAGGACACGAACGGCGGCCTCGATCTCGGCCTCACCGATGACCGGACGAGCGGGCGGAATGGCGTCCTGCAGCCCAGACATGGGCGGTCCTCCTGTGTACACGTGGCTGATGCAACGCCGGGAGTGAGCATGTGACGTGGCTCGACGGCACCGGCACGGCGCTTGGCGGCCGGAACAGTACCTTACCGAGACGTGAGATCGCCTACCGTACGCATCGGCCGCAACCATCACTGACGTGCCATAGGGCTACCAGAAACGCCCGCCGCTTGTCACTTTCCGTGAGCTGTTTCGCAGTTCGTCCGGGAAATCGGCGCCGGATGTCTCGGGCTGTGATCCGTCCCCCACGCGGCGCAACCGGCGGCGTTCATCAGGATTTCATCCCTTCAGAACCGCGGCATGCCGCCGAACTGGCGGTCGCCCGCGTCACCGAGGCCCGGGACGATGTACATCTTCTCGTTGAGGCCCTCGTCGATCGACGCGGTGACCAGCCGCAGCGGCAGGCCGGAGGTGCGCAGCCGCTCGATGCCCTCCGGCGCGGCGAGCACACAGCAGACGATGACGTCGGTGCAGCCCCGGTCGACCAGCAGCTGGCAGCAGTGCACCAGGGAGCCGCCGGTGGCCAGCATCGGGTCGAGCACGAGCACGGGCAGCCCGGCGAGGTCACCGGGCAGCGACTCCATGTACGCGCGCGGCTCATAGGTGGCCTCGTCGCGGGCCAGGCCCACGAAGCCCATCGACGACTCGGGCAGCAGCGCCAGGGCGGCGTCGGCCATGCCCAGACCGGCCCGCAGCACCGGCACGATCAGCGGCGGGTTGGCCAGCCGGGTGCCCTGGGTCGGCGCCACCGGGGTGCTGATCGGGAACTGCTCGACGGCGAAGGTGCGGGCGGCCTCGTACACGACCATGGTGGTCAGCTCGTGCAGGGCGGCGCGGAAGGCTCCGGAGTCGCTCTGCGCGTCACGCATGACGGTGAGCCGGGACTGGGCCAACGGATGATCAACGACGAGTACGTCCACGCCGATCAACCTACCGGGGTTCCTCAAGATCAACTGTCGGTGGGCCGCGTAGAATCCCTCTCATGACTGCGACAGCGACGTCGAGGCTGCCCAACGTGCCCGGTTCCGCCTTCAATCTCCGATCTTTCCTGCACGGACTGCCCGGGGTGGACAAGGTCGGCGTCGAGGCGCGGGCGGCTGCCCTCGGCACCCGGTCGGTGAAGACCACCGCCAAGGCGGCGGCGATCGACCTGGCCATCCGGATGGTCGACCTGACCACCCTGGAGGGCGCCGACACCCCCGGCAAGGTCCGGGCCCTGTCGGCC
Organism: Actinoplanes sp. NPDC048791; assembly: GCF_040650095.1. Lineage (NCBI taxonomy): Bacteria > Bacillati > Actinomycetota > Actinomycetes > Micromonosporales > Micromonosporaceae > Actinoplanes > Actinoplanes sp. NPDC048791. The sequence continues at coordinate 3,650 of NZ_JBEZGQ010000290.1, forward strand.
AAAGCGCTGCGCCCCGACCCCTCGGACCCCACCTGCCCCAGCGTGGCCGCCATCTGCGTCTACCCGGCGATGGTCCCGGTCGCGGCCGAGGTGCTGGCCGGCTCCGGCGTACACCTGGCCAGCGTGGCCACGGCGTTCCCGTCCGGGCAGGCCCCGCTCGACGTCAAGCTGGCCGACACCCGCGACGCCGTCGCCGGCGGCGCCGACGAGATCGACATGGTGATCAGCCGGGGCGCGTTCCTGTCCGGTCGCTACGACTTCGTGTACGACGAGATCGTCGCGGTCAAGGAAGCCTGTGGGTCCGCACACCTCAAGGTGATCCTGGAGACCGGTGAGCTGGGGACGTACGACAACGTGCGCCGCGCCTCCTGGCTGGCGATGCTGGCCGGCGCCGACTTCATCAAGACCTCCACCGGCAAGGTGCCCGTGGCCGCGACGCTGCCGGTGACCTTGGTCATGCTCGAGGCGGTCCGGGACTTCCGGGCCCAGACCGGGCGCCAGGTCGGCGTCAAGCCCGCCGGCGGCATCCGCACCACCAAGGACGCCATCAAATACCTGGTGCTGATCAACGAGACGGTCGGCGACGACTGGCTCGACCCGGACTGGTTCCGCTTCGGCGCCTCCTCGCTGCTCAACGACCTGCTGATGCAGCGGACCAAGCTCACGACCGGCCACTACGCCGGCCCGGACTACTTCACGCTGGACTGAGGCCATGTCTTTCCTTGAGTACGCCCCGGCCCCCGAGTCCCGCTCGGTGGTCGACATCGCGCCGTCCTACGGCCTGTTCATCGACGGCGAGTTCGTGCCCGCCTCGTCCTCCGGCGGGGTCTTCAAGACCGTCAACCCGGCCTCCGAGGAGGTCCTCGCCGAGGTCGCCTCGGCCGGCGCCGAGGACGTCGACCGGGCCGTCGCCGCCGCCCGCCGGGCCTTCGGCCCCTGGTCGGCCCTGCCCGGCGCCGAACGCGCCAAGTACCTCTTCCGGATCGCCCGCATCATCCAGGAACGCTCCCGCGAGCTGGCCGTGCTGGAGTCCCTGGACAACGGCAAGCCGATCCGCGAGTCCCGCGACGTCGACGTGCCGCTGGTCGCCGCGCACTTCTTCTACTACGCGGGCTGGGCCGACAAGCTCAAGTACGCGGGCTACGGCTCCGACCCCCGGCCGCTGGGCGTCGCCGCACAGGTCATCCCGTGGAACTTCCCGCTGCTGATGCTGGCCTGGAAGATCGCGCCCGCCCTGGCCGCGGGCAACACGGTCGTGCTCAAGCCGGCCGAGACCACCCCGCTGTCCGCGCTGTTCTTCGCCGACATCTGCCAGCAGGCCGACCTGCCGCCGGGCGTCGTCAACATCATCACCGGCGCCGGCGAGACCGGCCGCACCCTGGTCGAGCACCCCGGGGTCGACAAGGTCGCCTTCACCGGCTCCACCGAGGTCGGCCGGCAGATCGCCCGGTCCGTCGCCGGCACCAGCAAGCGCCTGACCCTCGAACTGGGCGGCAAGGCGGCCAACATCGTCTTCGACGACGCGCCCATCGACCAGGCGGTCGAAGGCATCGTCAACGGCATCTTCTTCAACCAGGGGCACGTCTGCTGCGCCGGGTCGCGGCTGCTGGTCCAGGAGTCCGCGTACGACGAGGTGCTCACCGCCCTCAAACGCCGGATGGCGACGCTGCGGGTCGGTGACCCGCTGGACAAGAACACCGACGTCGGCGCGATCAACTCGGCCGCGCAGCTGGCCCGCATCCGCGAGCTCTCCGACGTCGGCGCCGCCGAAGGGGCCGAACGGTGGTCACCGCCGTGCGAGCTGCCGGCCCAGGGCTTCTGGTTCGCCCCGACGATCTTCACCGGCGTCACCCAGGCGCACCGGATCGCCCGCGAGGAGATCTTCGGACCGGTGCTGTCGGTGCTGACCTTCCGCACGCCGGACGAGGCGATCGAAAAGGCCAACAACACGCCGTACGGTCTGTCGGCCGGCATCTGGACCGAGAAGGGCTCACTGATCCTGGCGATGGCCGACAAGCTCCGCGCCGGCGTGATCTGGGCCAACACGTTCAACAAGTTCGACCCGACGTCGCCGTTCGGCGGCTACAAGGAATCCGGTTACGGCCGCGAGGGCGGCCGGCACGGCCTGGAGGCGTACCTTGCCTAAGTCCCCGTCCCCCGCCAAGGCCGCAGGCAGCGCCAAGGCCGCAACCGGCGCCAAGCGCGACCGCCAAGCCTCCCCGGCCAAGAGCGGCCCCGCGGCCGCACCCGCCCAGGGTGAGGGCAGCTCGGCTTCGTCCTCCGCCGGAGGCACCCCGGCCACCGGCGGCAGCGCCACCTCGCCCGCCGAGAGTGGCCGCGCCACCGCCATTGCCGCGGGCGACCGAGTTGCGTCCGGCACTCAGGGCGCCGACAGCGCCGCCGTCCGGGGCGGTCGGCTCGCGGTGCGCAAGACCTACAAGCTGTACATCGGCGGGGCTTTCCCGCGCAGCGAATCAGGACGGACCTATCTCGTGGACGGCGACAACGTGGCCCTCGCCTCCCGCAAGGACGCCCGCGACGCCGTCGTGGCCGCCCGCAAGGCGCAGCCCAAGTGGGCCGGCGCCACCGCCTACAACCGCGGGCAGGTGCTCTACCGGATCGCCGAGATGGTCGAGGCGCGGCGCGACGAGTTCCTCGCGCTGGGCGTCGCGGCCGGCGAGCTGGACGCGGCCGTCGACCGCTGGGTCTGGTACGCGGGCTGGTCCGACAAGATCGCCCAGGTGCACGGCAGCGCCAATCCGGTCGCCGGCCCGTACTTCAACATCTCCGCGCCGGAGCCCACCGGTGTTGTCGGCGTGGTCGCCCCGGCCTCGTTCCTCGGGCTGGTCAGCGTCATCGCGCCGGCGATCGTCACCGGGAACACGGTCGTGGTGCTCACCGCCACGCCGCAGGTCGCCGTCACCCTCGCCGAGGTGCTGGCCACCTCCGACGTCCCGGGCGGAGTGGTGAACATTCTCACCGGGCACGCCGCCGAGACCGCGCCGTGGCTGGCCTCGCACGACGACGTCAACGCGCTCGACCTCACCGGCGTGGCCGATCCCGAGCTCGCCACCGAGCTGGAGCGGTCCGCGGCCGGCAGCCTCAAGCGGGTCGTCCGCCCGCCGGCCGACACGCCCGACTTCACCGCCGATCCGGGACTGCGGCCGATGACGGCGCTGCTGGAGACCAAGACGGTCTGGCATCCGAAGGGTTTCTGACCTCGGTCGGTCTCCTTTCAGGAGCGCACACTAAGGTGTGTGCCCAGACTCACCCGTCCGAACAGCTCGCTTGAACCAACCCGGAGGTCACCGTGACCAGCCAGTCGCCCGAAGAGGGCTCGACGGTCAAGGAGGAGAAGGCCGTCGTCAAGGACGGGCTCTCCGGCCGTGAGCTGTGGGACGAGGTACGAATCTCGCCCGTCGAGATCGCCATGCCGGGCGGCGTGGGGCTGACGCTGCGGGCGTACCGGCTCGCCTCGGAGCTCACGCCGACCGAGATCGAGACTGAAGAGGACGACCCGTTCGACGCCCGGGAGCGTGCGGCCGCGGCCCGCGCTGCCGAGGAGGACGGCGTCATCGTCGACGACGAGTTCGCCGCGCTGGTCGCCGAGGGCGACGCGGGCACGAAGTCGGAGCGCAAGTCCGACGGCACGGTCACCACCGAGGATGGCGAGGTCGTGGCCGAGCCCGACCCGGCCGACTTCGCCGACGAGCCGGAAGAGGCCGCTGCGGCCGAGGAGGAGGACGAAGAGGTCCCGATCTTCCTGAGCCACCGCGGCAAGCTGCTCACCTTCAAGACCCCGGAGTCGCTGGTCTCCTTCATTCGTTCGGGTGCACCGCACGACCTGGCCCAGCTCGACACGTGGCCGACCGTCGTGGAACGGGTACAGTCGAGCGACATCGACCCGGCGCAGGACGACCGCTACGAGCTGGATCTCGTGGTGGAGAACCTGCGCGGTGGTCACGACACGTGGGATCTGCCGCTGCTCATCGCCGCCGGCGAGGTGGCCCGGGACCTGGGTCACGCCCTGCGCCTCAAGCCCGTGATCCTGGCCTTGGCGCCGGGATCGCCGCTCGACGACCTGGACGAGTCTCTCCGGTCGGCCGAGAGTGGCGGAATGGGCGGTTTCTTCGGACGGCGCAAGCTGCGTAAAATCGGGGCGCAACAGGCGAGTCTGGGTTGGCGCTCGATTATCGGCAAGATCTCTGCCGCTGTGGACTGGCGCGACTGACCCCTCAACAGGGACCATCAGTCCTTGGCCGAATACAGCACTCCCGGGGAGGAGGACGACGCCGTGGCGCTCGTGCGCGTGTACTGCGGTCTGGCGTCGGCTGATGAGACGGTGCGGACGGCCTCGGCCGGCTCGCAACTGACCATCGCCGTGGTGGACGACACGGGAAGGCTGCTCGGGGTCCACGAGATCAGCGACGACCCGGGGGGCTATGCCCAGCTCGGCACGCTGCTCGTGGAACGGACGAGTGGCTTCGCGGACGCCGCGGTCGCCGCCGACAGCGACGACCACATGGTCACGTCGCTGCTGACCGCAGCCGGCCGTCCCCTCGCCGTCGCCGACGACGACTCAGCCGACGACTTCGCCGAACGGTTCGCCGACGACGACTCCCCCGAGGAGATGTCGGCCTCACCGGCGGCCCGTCGCGCCGTGGGCCTCGCCCGCGCGCTTCAGGCCGGAGCCCTCACGGCAGCCACCATCCCGGCGCCCCGCGAGCTGGTCAGCTACAAGCCGGTGCTCGCGGCCCACGTCGCGATGCTCAACGGCCGGCACGCGGCTGCCACGTCGCTGCGCGAGGTGCTGCGCGAGCTGTATCCGGCGGCGCTGCGGGCGTACCCGGATCCGGCCCATCCGCTGGCCCTCGCCGTGCTGGACGCGCTCCCGGAGCCCGGCCGCCTCACCGGCCGCGGTCACGACGGTGACCAGGTCGCCGAAGACGTGGCCGCGGAGCTGACCCGTGCCGGCGCCGGCAC
>NZ_JBEZGQ010000291.1:0-8625 GCF_040650095.1 Actinoplanes sp. NPDC048791
GTGACCTCGTCCTCATCGTGCACAGTGGCTCCCGCGGCCTGGGCGAGCGCATCCTGCGCTCGCACACCGAGGTGCACGGCGCCGGTCCCGCCGCGGACCCGGCGGACTACCTGGCCCGGCACGACGAGGCCGTGCGCTGGGGCTCGCTCAACCGCCGGCTGATGGCGGCCCGGGTCGCACTCGCCCTGGGAGCCACGCCCACCGCGCCGATCGTCGACGAGTGCCACAACCTGGTCGAGGTCCGCGACGGGGTGTACCTGCACCGCAAGGGCGCCGCCCGCGGCGACGGCCGGGACGTCCTGGTCGCCGGCACCCGGGGCACCCCGTCGTACCTGGTGGCGGCGCACGCCGGGCCGGAGGCCAACCACTCGGTCGCGCACGGTGCCGGGCGCAAGATGTCGCGCGCCGACGCGCTGGTCCGGGGCCGGGTCAAGCACACGGTCGAGGAGCTGCGCCGTACGCCGCTGGGGTCGCTGGTGGTGTGCGGCGACCGGCAGCTGCTGTTCGAGGAGGCGCCGACGGCGTACAAGCGGATCGAGCGGGTGGTCGGGGATCTTGTCGCGCACGGCCTGGCGACGTCCGTGGCCGAGACCGTACCGGTGGTCACCTACAAGACCGCGGACCTCGGCAGCGCACCCCGGCGCGACCGCCGGGATCAGCGTCGTGGGCGGGGCCGGTCGTGAGCGAGCGTGTGCATCTGCTGCTGTCGGCCGGGCGCGGCCCGCAGGAGTGCACCTGGGCGGTCGCCCAGCTCGTGCGCCGCCTGGAGGCCGGCGCCGGCCGGGACGGCCTGACGACCCGTCGGGTCGAGACCGTGCCGGGCGAGCGACCGGGGACGTTCCGCTCGGTCCTGATCCAGATCTCCGGTACGGGCACAGCCCGGTTCGCCGCGTCGTGGACCGGCACCCTGTGCTGGCAGGCGCCCAGTCCCTACCGCACGAGCGCCGGCCGCAAGAACTGGTACGTCATCGCCGAGCCATGCGAGGTGGACGCCGCGCACACGGCCTTCACGGAGGCGGACGTCGACATCGTGGGCTGCCGCACCGGCGGACCGGGTGGCCAGCACCGCAACAAGGCGAGCACGGCCGTACGGGCGACCCACCGTCCGACCGGGATCGTCGTGGTGGTCGACACCGAGCGGCAGTTCAGCCAGAACCGCCGCCTGGCCCTGGAACGTATCCGGGCCCGGCTGGAGCAGAACGACCGGGCCGGAGAGCTGGCTGTGCGCACCGGCCGCTGGAAAGTCCACGATGGACTGGTTCGCGGTGATCCCTCCCGCACCGAGCGACCACGAGGATGAAAAACGAATTTCCCCCAGGGCCGAACGGGGCTGTCGATATTGGACTTCACCGATTAACCTACTGACAGTTCTGATGCCACCACGGGGGTGGGCTCAGGAACTAACGGGGGGAAATCATGCCGTTCTCCGGCATACAATCACGCCCATCGCGACGAATGAGCGCATTGGCCGTCGCCGCTCTGCTGTTCGCCGCACTATTCCAAGTCGTCCTGCCCGCCCGGCCGGCGCGCGCCGTCATTTCCACGGACCACGTCACCTTCTGGAACACGGTTCTGATCAACACCTACCGGCAGCTCACGGGCGCCGCGGCCACGCCGACCCGGATCAGCCGGGCCGGGGCGATCATGCACGTGGCGATCTACGATGCGGCGAACTCGGTGCTCTGCGCCCAGCGCGCGGCGGACTGCCTCGGTCAGCCGTACGCGATCAAGGTGGCCGGCGGCGGAGACTTCAACACCGCGGTGGACTACGCCGCGTACACGACGCTGACCAGCCTTTATCCGTCGTTCGCGGCGACATACCAGACCCGGCTCGCCGAGGCCCAGGACGGCATCGCCGCCTCGCCCCAGCAGGCCGCCGGCCGGTCCGTCGGCGAACAGGCGGCCCAGGCCATCCTGCAGCGGCGCTCCGGCGACGGGTCCGACGCGCCGATGTCCTACACCTACGACGGGGTCCCCGGCGCCTTCCAGCAGATCGGCACCGGCGCGCCGGTGACGCCGCAGTGGGGCGCGGTCCAGCCCTTCGTGATGACCAGCGGTTCGCAGTTCCGGCCGCCCATGCCGGGCGAAGGATCGAACTACAACGAGGTGGTGACCGGCGCGGAGTACACCGCGCAGTTCGACGAGGTGCGGCGGCTCGGGTCGCGCGGCTCGACCGAGCGGACCGCCGACCAGACCCGGGCCGCCTTCTTCTGGGCCAACGACGCCGACGGCACCTACAAGCCGCCGGGCCAGCTGTTCTCCCACACGCAGACCATCGCCGACGGGCAGAACGTCTCGGCGGAGTCCAGGGTCAAGCTGTTCGCGCAGGTCGCGGTGGCTATGGCGGACGCGGCGATCCTGGCCTGGGACGCGAAGTACAACACGCCGGTGGACCTGTGGCGGCCGGTCACCGCCATCAATCAGGCCGACACCGACAACAACCCGGACACTCCTCAGGAGGCCTGGCAGCCGCTGGCCAAGGCGACGCCCAACTTCCCGGCGTACGTGTCCGGACACGCGACGTTCGCCTACACCTGGGCCACCGTGATGAAGCACTGGTTCGGCCGGGACAACATCCGGTTCACCGGTGGCACCGACGACCCTGACGCCGTCGTCAAGACGCGCACGTTCGCGAGCTTCAGTGCGGCCGCCGACGAGAACGCGCACAGCCGGCTCTGGCTCGGCGTGCACTGGCACTTCGACGCCGATGCCGTTCTCAACCCGGGTACGGAACTCGGCGAGTATTCGGTAGACAATTCGCTGTACTACAACACCTCGGCCACCGAGCTGCTGTATCAGCACCGTGATGGCGTCACCAATGCGCGGACAGTTTGCAACAACACCGGTCGGCAATTGTCGAATGAGCACCGGTGGGAATTCTGGCGGTGCGCGGTGAGCGGCAGCTCGTTCGATCTGTTCGTTCGCTGACCCACAATTCCGTCGCCTGTTTCCCCGCGACCGGGACCGCGCCTGCCGTGGCCCCGGTCGCGGACCGGCGTCTTGCAACGGTTGACGTTATATATCGTCGACCGTACTATCGCCGCGTGCTAGAAACCATGTTCCGCGATCGTGTGCTCCTGGCCGCGTACCCGGCCCGCCTGCGCCGCCGGCACGGCGCCGAGCTGATCGCCACCTTGACCGAGCTCACGCAAGGGCAGCCGTCCCGCACCGACCGTCTGCACCTGGTCGCCGACGGGCTCCGCGAACGGTTCCGGCTGCCGGTGCGGCAACCGCTGGGCGTGGTCATCGCGGTGCTGGCCGCGCTGGCCGGCGGGGCGATCGGCCTGGCCGCCGGTTCCTGGGCGGGCGAGCAGACGTACCCGTCGATGCCCGCGGCGGTTTCCGCGGCCCGCCAGATCCTGGGCCCGGATGCCCGGCCCGACCGCCTCGAGCGCGAGCGATTCGACCTGGAAGTCACCGAGCGGCTCGCCGCACCGGCCGAGGTGGAGCGCAGGGTGCGGGAGATCCACCAGCGCCTCGGCGGTACGGGCTGGAGTGTCACCCCCGTCGACGAGCAGTGGACCTTCTGGGCTCAGTCCGGCGGGCTGCGGGTCTCGGTGTCGGGACTCGCCGGCCCTGACCCGTCCGTCGAGGCCCTGGGATATCCGGTGCGCCCGGCCACGTACCTGCCGCTGGTCCTCGGCGGTCTGCTGGTGGGGCTGCTGGCCGGCTGGCTCGTGGGAGCGGCTCTGGCGTTTCGTCTGACGGCCTCGCGTCAGCGCGTCCCGGCCGTGGTCGTGGCGGCTCTCGGGGCGGTGACCCTGGCCGTGCCCGTCGCGCGGCTCTACCAGGGCCTGGTCATTTTCCTGCGCCGGGACGACGGCTTCGGCGTCGGCGCGCTGGTGCACGACGCGCTCGCCTGGATGCCCTGGCCCCTGCGCGACCCGGCCGTGTTCCCGGACTCCGTCGGGCCCGGCCTGCGGACGCTGCTGGTGGGCTCGGCGCTGGTCGTGCTCGCCGTGGTGATCGCTCCCCGGCCGGGTGCCGGATCCGGCGTGCCTCAGTCGGCGGCGGGCGAGTAGCCCGGGGTCCAGCCGGAGACGTCGCAGAGCCGGCCGCGCCACAGACAGCCGCCGCGGCCCGCGTGGTCGGGGGAGTGGATCCGGGCGTTGCGCAGGTGGATGTAGCTGGTCGGCGCCATCAGGGCCGTGTACTGCCGGTGGGTCACCTCGCCGCCGGTGTCGCGCAGCTTGACGGCGGCGTGGGCCAGGTCGGACTGCTCCTTCACGTGCTCGGCCATGCCGGTGTAGAAGGCGTCCTCGTTGTTGGTCATCTCGCTGACCTCGGCGAACCACTGCCACTGCGGGATCAGTTCGCCGCTGACCAGCAGGCCGTGCACCGTCAGGCTCAGCTGGACGCCGGGGTCCACCGGCTCGGTGAGCCGGTCCATCTGCGCGACGTAGGTGTCGAGGACCTTGTCCGGCCCACCCCAGTCGGCCCGCATCTGATCGGACACCGTGCACCCCCCGCTCAGGCTCCCCGGATCCGACTCTAGGTCAGCACCTCCCCGGCCCGGCCGGTAACCGCGAATTCGGCCTTGACCTCGACCGGGATGCCGTTCAGCACGCTGTTGCCGGAGAGCTGGTCGATGACGGTCTCGTCGGTGAGCAGGTTGCTGTTCACCCCGGGATGGGCGGCGGCCACCGTCATCCGGGTGCCGGCCAGGCCGTGGCCCCAGCCGTGCGGCAGGCTCACCACGCCGGGCATGACCCGGTCGGTGATCTCGACGCGCGCCGACAGCGTGCCCGCCCGCGAGGTGACCCGGGCGTCGCCGCCGTCGGTCAATGCGAGCCGGTCCGCGTCGGCCGGGTGGACCTGCAGCGTGCAGCGGTCCCGGCCTTTCACCAGGGCGGGCACGTTGTGCATCCAGCTGTTGTTCGAGCGCAGGTGGCGCCGGCCGACCAGGACCAGGTCCTCGTGGTCGCGCCCGAGCGCCACGCGCAGCCGCTCGACGTCGGCCGCGATCGGCTCGCCGTACAGCTCCACCTTGCCGCTGGGGGTCTGCAGCACCTCGGGGAGCCGGGGCTGCAGCGGGCCGAGGTCGACACCGTGCGGGTTCGCAAGCAACCGTTCCAGGGAGAGCCCGTCGGTGTGGTCGCCGAACCGGTCGCCGTACGCCCCGGTGCGCAGGGCGACGTCGAGCAGGCGCTCGGCCGGATGGTCTCCACCGACCAGCTCCCGGAGCTCGGGCGCGGTGCGTCCGGTCGCCGCGGCGGCCCGCTGCAGGGCCTGCTCCAGCAGCTGCTCGTGCAGCACCGCCGGGTCGGTGCCGGCGCCCCGGCCGGCGGCGATGAGCGTGAGCCGGGCCAGGATGTCGCACTCGTCCATGCTGGCCGGGTCGCCCGGCAGCACCGGCGGCGAGTACGCGGCGAAGTTGCGCACCGCCAGCGCCAGGAACGAGAAGTCGTAGTGCCCCTTGCGGGCCGGGTCGGTCGGTGGCAGCACGACGTCGGCGTGCCGGGTGGTCTCGTTGAGGTACGGGTCGACGCTGACCATGAAGTCGAGCCCGCCGAGCGCCCGGTCCAGCCGGTCGCTGTTGGGTGTCGACAGCACCGGGTTGCCGGCCACCGTCACGAACGCGCGGACCTGCTCGTCGCCGGGCGTCTCGATCTCGTCGGCCAGGGTGGCGACGGGCAGCTCACCCTTGACCTCGGGCAGTCCCCGGACCCGGCTGTGCCACCGGCCGGTCCGGAAGCCCTTGCCGCCGGCCCGCGGGCGCGGGCTCACGTGCGCGGCCAGCGGGAACATCACGCCGCCGGGGCGGTCCAGGTTGCCGGTGAGCACGTTGACGACGTCGACGAGCCAGCTGGTCAGGGTGCCGAACTCGACCGTGCAGGTGCCGATCCGGCCGTAGACCGCGGCGGTGGGCGCGGCCGCGAGCTCCCGCGCCAGGCCGCGGATTCTCTCCACCGGTACGGCGCAGACCGCGCTCACCCGCTCGGGCGTGAAGGCGTCGGCGAGCTCCCGCACCTCGTCGACGCCGGTCACGTGCCCGGCCAGCCCGCCCAGCTCGACCAGGCCCTCGGCGAACAGCGTGTGGACGATGCCGAACAGCAGGAACGCGTCCGTGCCGGGCCGGATGAACAGGTGCTCGTCGGCGTGCTCGGCGGTGCGGGTGCGGCGCGGGTCGACCACCACGAACCGGCCGCCGCGGGCCTGGATCGCCTTGAGCCGCCCGGGGAAGTCGGCCGCGGTGGCCAGGCTGCCGTTGGACTCCCACGGGTTCGCGCCCAGCACCAGCAGCAGGTCGGTCCGGTCGAGGTCGGGCACCGGGATGGTCAGCGGGTTGCCGTAGAGGTAGCCGCAGGACACGTGCTTGGGCATCTGGTCGACGGTGCTGGCGGAGAAGATGTTGCGGGTGCCGAGGGTGCGCAGCAGTGGGGTCAGGTAAAGCCCGCCGGCCATCGTGTGCACGTTCGGGTTGCCCAGGTACAGGGCCACCGCGTGCGGGCCGTACCGGTCGATGATCGGGCGCAGGCCCTGCTCGACCGCCTGGAACGCCTCGTCCCAGCTCACCTCGACGTGCTGGTCGCCGCGGCGGACCAGCGGCCGGCGCAGCCGGTCCGGATCGGCGGACAGCTCGCCGAAGGTGGCACCCTTCGGGCAGAGGAAGCCGTGGCTGAACACGTGCTCGCGGTCGCCGCGGGCGGCGACGATCCGGTCGTCGCGGGTGGTCAGCTCCAGCCCGCAGGCCGCCTCGCACAGCGGGCAGGTCCGAAATGCCGTACGCGTGCCTTCACCGGCCATGTCGCTCACCCGTCTCGTGGTTACTGAGCAGTATCCTGCCATGACGGCGGCCTTCCCCCCAGGCATTGATAGCTATCACTCGGACTGCGAGGATGACGTAGGTGACTGGTGGCGTGGTGGCAACCGTGCAGCGGGCTGTGGTCCCGGCGTTCTCTCTGATGGTGCTGGTGCTGGCCGGAGCGTTGACGGCGACGCCCGCCGCGGCCGCCCCGCCGGACGGCGACCCGGATCATCCCTGGCGGATGCGGCACTGGCCGCAGACCCAGCCGTGGCAGCGTGACCAGCCGGCCGCACGCCGGGCCGGCGCGGACGCTCCACAGCCGATCGACCCGCAGAACTACGAGCTGCCGGACACCATGACCTGGGACGACTACCGGGCGGTGCCGGGCACCGACTGGTCGGATCCCGCCGTGCCGGGCTCGGAGCGCAATTTCCGCGGCGCCCTGGTGCTCGTGGACTTCCCCAACCAGCCGTTCGTCGTGACCCAGCCGCCGAACTCCACGGTCTTCGGCAATCCGTCCACCGTGCACGACCTGCCGCGGGCCGACGTCCCCGCCTTCTACCGGGACTTCCTCAACAAGCCGGGCCAGCTCAACCAGGGCCACACCATCCACGAGTACTGGATGGAGGACTCCGGCGGTCGCTTCGGCATCGGCCTGGGCTCGTTCGGCGTCTACCAGCTGCCGGCCAAGAGCCACGAGTACGGCATCGAGAACTCCATGCAGCGCGGACTCGGCTGCCCGGCCGGCGACAAGTGCGGCCGTGACCTGCGCGCCGACGCCCGCGCCGCCTGGCTCGCCGACGTCGGCGAGGAGGTGGCCGCCCAGTACGACTTCGTCTTCTACCTGGCCGCCGGGCAGGACGAGTCGTCCACCTGGCAGGAGTTCGGCCAGATGAAGTTCGCCGGCAAGGACAGCGTCTCGGACGCCTTCGGGCCGCCGGACGAGGCCCTGCCGAACTGGAACGCCACCCGGTACGTCGACTGGACCTCCTGGCAGGCCTCGGCCACGGTCTGGCCGAACGCCGCCAACGGCAGCTCGGTGCAGGCGGAGAGCTCGGGCATGTCGACCTACGCGCACGAGTTCAGCCACATCCTGGGCGTGGGGGACAACTACAACAACCCGTACTCGGTGCCCGCGCGGCGGGACTACAGCGGGCCGTGGGAGATGCTCAGCCGGGGCACGTTCAACGGTCCCGGCGGCCCGCACAGCCGCTGGCTCATCCCCGGCACCGCCGGGTCGTCGATGGGCGCCCAGCACATGCTGCGCAACAAGATGAAGCTCGGCATCATCGACGACGCCGCGGTGCTGCGGCTCTCCCGCGACGCGCTGACCGGCTCGGGCGTCGTGGTGGCGCGGGTGAAGGCCCGCGCTGTCCAGCCCGGTAAGGGGCTGTCGGGGATCAACGTGACGCTGGACGGCGGCGACAGCAGCCCGGCCTGTGACACCGCCGCCGACCCGTACTGCGACGGCGGGAAGTACGACAACTACACGGTCGAGGTGGTCGACCGGATGGGCTTCGACTCGTTCACCCCCGACTCCGGCGTGCTGCTGGCCAAGACCAAGAACGCCGACTCGGCGCCGTTCATCTGGACCGTCGACGCGAACCCGCAGGACATCGACAAGGTCGACTTCGTGCTGCCGGACGGGACCCCGCAGAAGATGACCGTCGGCGACTACCGGCAGCTCTCCGACGCGCTGTTCCACGCCGGCACCGGCTCGGGCAGCGAGTACGAGTACGTCGACACCGCCAACCGGCTGCACTTCTACGTGCTGGACGTGCGGCGGGACCGGGCCGGCGTGCTGTCGTACACGGTCGCGGTCCGATCCCTGGACGGCGCCGGACCGCAGGCCCGCGGGGTGGCGGCCGGCCCGGCCG
>NZ_JBEZGQ010000292.1:0-8624 GCF_040650095.1 Actinoplanes sp. NPDC048791
GGTGACCGGGGCCGGGCTACGCCGGGCTCACCGGTACGGGCCCGGGTACGGCCGCGTGACCGGCCGCACCGCCACCGGCACGAGGGCGGACTTGCCGGTGCCGGCGATCAACGACCCGATGGCCACGCCCAGGACGAAGTTGAGCCCGGCGCTGTACATCCGCGCGCCCAGGCTGGCGTCCGTGACGAACGGCGCCAGCATGGCCACCGCGGTGGCCAGCGCGATCACCCAGCCGAAGAACCGCATCGGCCGCGGGGTCGTCAGCAGCAGCACGTGCAGGAGCCCGGCAGCCACGAGCGCGGCGAGCGCCGCGCCGAGCGCGTACCACCCGGTGGAGGCGTCACCCCACGTTCCCTGCCCCTTGGGGGCCAGCACGTCGATGCCGAACAGGCCCCGGCCCAGCAGGATCCCCGCGACCGCGATCAGCGCGGCCACCGCCGCCGTGGCGGCCCCGCCCGCCCAGAGTTTCCCCGCGTTGACCGTGGGACTGGGCCGGGGATCGATCGGTGCATTCATACCCGTCATCGGTTCCTCCTGGGCTAGCGCACGATGCCGCTTCGAGGATCGCCGCGGGCGCCGTCCCGGTCGTCATCCGGCATGGGTGAGATGCGCACCGCTCACCGGCGCGCCGGTAACGTGAAGGTTTAACTGTTGCGACCGGAGGGAAAACGCCGCCGAGTCCGGCACGGTGACTGCCTGAGGTGGTGGCCCGATGACCAGAGTCCGCTCACAACTGCTCGAATCGGTGCATTGCGCGTCCACGACCAAGCTCACCGCGGCGGAAGCAGCCGAGCTGCGCGTTCTCTCCGCGGACATTCCGACCCCGGGCGCCGCGCTGCCCTGCGAGATCACCGCCGGACACGACGGCAGCCACATCGCTCTCGCGACCCTGTCCGACGGGGACCAGCTGTGGTGGTGGCTCTGCTGGGCCAGCCAGGCGCGGGAGCTGCGCCAGATCGACCTCTGCGACGGCCGCGATCTGGATGACCCCTACCTGGACGAGTGCCTGCTGCCGGAGGGGCACCCCGGGACCCACAGTTACGACATACACGGCGGCTGACGGCCGGCTGCCACGAGGCGATTGTTCGTCCTCCCGGGATGAGGCCCGGCGCCGGCCGGCGCGATGCACTGGGGACCACGCATCACCAGGTCCCGGGAGGGCAGTTCCGTGTTCGACGACAACGGGTCGTTTCTGCTGGCCACACTGGAGTTCTTCATCTTCTTCGCCTGGTTCATGGGCTTGTTCTGGGTCTTCGGCGACCTGTTCCGCAGCAAGGACCTCGGCGGCGTGGCGAAGACCTTCTGGACACTCTTCCTCATCATCCTGCCGATCCTCGGCATGCTGGTCTATCTGATCGCGCGCGGCAGCAGCATGAACGAGCGCGCCCTGGAGGCGCACGAGGGTATGCAGCGCAGGCAGGAGGACTACATCAGATCGGTGGCCGCGCCCACCGGTGCGCGCACCCCCACCCAGCAGATCACCGAGGCCAAGGCGCTGCTCGACGCCGGGACGATCACCACCGATGAGTTCGAGCGGCTCAAGGCCGACGCGCTGGGGAAATCCCCGGTGGCCTGACCCGGCCACCACCGGACGAGCGGCCGGTGCCCCGGATGCCTCGGCATCCGGGCACCGCCACCCGAAGCCCCGGCCGTGAGCCTCCTGAGATGAGCTTGCGGCCGGGCTGCCTCCTGCTGTCCGCACTTCTGCTGGTGGCGCTTCCCCTGGCCTGGATCACACCGGCGCCGGCCGTCGCCTTCGGCACGATCGACAGCGGCGGTCAGCACCGTGAGCACGAGCGCATCACGCGCGCTGCTCTCGCGTGCACGAACCGGGACCGAGCCTGCTTCCAGCCCGCGACCATGGACTACCTGGCCGGCCACGACCGCGAGTTCGGCGCGGTCGGCGCCCCCGACAGTGATGAGATGACCGACCCGGCCGCACACTGCGACGACGCCGACTACCTGGCCGGCAGCTATCCGCATACCCGCGACACGGCGGTCGCCTCATTGCGGAACTGTGTCGAACACCTGCGCGCACAATTCCGGGAAGGCCTGGACAGCGCGAAGAACCTGCTCGACGACCGGGGCGAGGTGATCCCGCAGGAGGTCGCGGTCAGCCCGGAATGCAACCCGAAGGAACGCGACGAGACCCGCGCCAAGTGCCGCACCACGGAGGCGTTCGGGCGGGTGCTGCACGGCGTGCAGGACTTCTACGCGCACAGCAACTGGACGGACCGGGCCGACCCGGCCCGCCCCCTCGGCGCGGACAACCCACCGGGACTGCACCGGCCCGGCCCCAGCCCGCTGCTCGACCTGCGCGGCGCGACGGATGTGCGGCCACCGGACGACTTCACCACCGGTTGCTACGTGCTGCAGGACCAGGTGCCCGGCGTCAGCGCGTGCCAGTCGCGGGTCACCCACGCCGCGCTCAACAAGGACCGGGGCCTGATCGACCCGGTCGACGGCCGGGCCACCGAGCCGGCAACGCCACGCGGCCGGACCGCTGACAACTTCGCGGACGCGGTGGCCGGGGCGATCGCCGAGAGCCGCCGGCAGTGGCGGGACTTCCGGGCCGAACTGACCTCCCGGTACGGCGACGACCGAGGCGCGCGCATGATCTGTGCGCTCACCCACGACGACCCGGTGCACGACTGCGGCGATCCGTACCGGAACCGGGTCGCCGTAGTCGTGCTCCTCACCGGGACCGTCCTCGCGGTGGTCGTCGTGCTGAGGCGGCGCTTGCGGACGGTCAGCCGAGCAGCTCCCATTCGGCCAGCTGGGTCTCGGCCGCGCCGTGGTTCGCGGTGATCTGCAACCGGTAGCGGGGGTAGGCGGCGGTGCCGGCGACGACGAAGGCGCGGGTCTGGCGCCGGTCGCTGAAGTCCAGGTTGCTGCGGGTGTCGAGGGTGACCCAGGTCGTGCCGTCCGCCGAGCCCTGCAGGGTCCAGCTCTTCGGGTCCCTTTGCGGGCTGTCGTCGGCTGAGGTGAGGGTGTACTGCCGGACCGCCGCGGTGCCGGTGCCGGCGAAGCGGTATTCCAGGGTCGCGGTGTTCTGGAAGGTCAGCCACTTGGTCATCGAGGTGTCGTCGACCAGGCTCGCCCGGCCCTCGGCGGTGCCGTTCTCGCCGCTGGCGGTGAGCGTCCCACCGGTGGCCTTGTCGGCCAGCGGTCGCGGCGCCGCGCTGCCGGTGGTGATCGAGGCCGGGATGTCGCTCGCCCCGGTGCCCCAGGACGACGGGGACGGGCCCATGGTGAAGGTGAGGGTGCCGCCGGCGATCAGGTCGGCGTGGGTGAGGTAGTTCTTGGTGTACGCGACCCCGTTGAGGGTGGCGCTCTGGATGTAGCGGTTGGTGTCGCTCACCCCGGGCGCGGTGACCGTGAACGTCTTGCCGTCCTCCAGCGTGACGGTCGCCTTGGGATGCAGCGGCGCGCCGATGGTGTAGTCGGTGCTGCCCATCCGGGCCGGGTAGAAGCCGAGGGCGCTGAAGACGTACCAGGCCGACATCTGGCCGTTGTCCTCGTCGCCGAGGTAACCGTTGCCGGTGCCGGCGCCCGAGTCGTACAGCTTGGTGAGCACGTCGCGGACGCGGGTCTGGGTCTTCGCCGGGGTGCCGGCGTAGTTGTACATGTAGAGCATGTGGTGGATGGGCTCGTTGGAGTGCGCGTACTGGCCCATGTTGGTGTCGTAGGCCTCGGTCATCTCGTGGATCGTGCCGCCGTAGCAGCCGGGCAGGAAGTCCCGGGACGCCGCGAAGACCGAGTCGATCTTGGCGGCGAGCTGGGCCCGGCCGCCGTACAGGTTGGCCATGCCCTGCGGGTCCTGCGGGGCCGGGGTGGCGTAGTGCCACGGCGCGCCCTCGGTGAACTCGCAACCCCACTCGTTGGGCTTGAACGCCGAGTCGGCGGTCCGCCAGGCGCCCGACTTCTGCTTGCCGCGGTAGAAGCCGACCGACGAGGAGTACAGGTTGGCGTAGTCCAGCGCCCGGTTCTGGAAGTAGTCGGCGTCCTCGGTGAAGCCCAGCGCCCGGCCGAGCTGCGCGATGCCGAAGTTGTTGTTGGCGTCCTCCAGGGTCCAGGAGGCCGACTCCCCGCGGACGTCGGTCGGCACGTACCGCTTGAAGGTGGAGACCTCGACGCCCTTGCGGCCCCGGGAGCCGGAGCTGGAGTAGACGCTGGCGTTCTTGACCATCGAGGCGTACGCGGCCCGGTAGTCGAAGTTGCGCACCCCCTTGGCGTACGCGTCGGCGAAGGCCAGGTCCTGGTTGGTGCCGACCATGATGTCGATGTAGCCGGGGCCGGTCCAGCGCGGCGTCCAGCCCCCGTTCTTGTACGCGTTGACGACCCCGTCGAGCATCTCGCCGGTCCGCGTCGGGGTGAGCAGCGAGTACAGCGGCCAGACCGCGCGAGCGGTGTCCCAGAAGCCGTTGTTGACGTACATCTGCCCGTCGTGCACCGCGTTGTCGTAGGGGCTGTGGTACCTGCGGACCCCGCCGACCATTTCGGAGCGGTTGTTCGGGTACATGAACGCGCGGTACAGGTTGGAGTAGAAGGTGACCATCCGATCGTCGGTCGCCCCCTCGATGCGGGCCCTGCTCAGTGCGGTGTCCCAGGTGGCCGCGGCTTCCTCGCGTACGGTGTCGAAGGCCTTGCCGCCGATCTCCTGGCTCAGGTTGCTCGCGGCCTGGGCCACGCTGATGAAGGAGGTCGCCATCCGGAGGTTGACCTTCTCGCCGGCCGTGGTCGCGAAGCGGATCCAGGTGGTCGCCCCCTGCCCGCTGACGGTGCCGGTGGCCGCGATGGCCTTGTCGACGGCGCCGGAGAAGTACATCCGCTGACCCTTGTGGTCGACGTAGCCGGAGATGACGCGGGCGGCGGTGTCGACGTTGATCGAGCCGCCGGCACTGTCGACGGTGTCGAACAGGAGCACCGACTCGGCGGCGGACGGGTAGGTGAACCGCAGGGCGCCGGCATGGTCGGTCGGCGCGATCTCCGCGGTGATCCCGTACGTGTCGAGCTGGGTCTTGTAGTAATGCGCCCGGGCCACCTCGTTGCTGTGCTTGAAGGTCGACTTGCGCGCGTCCGGAGTGGACTTGACGCCGCCGGTCATGGGCATCACCTGGAGCTGGCCGTAGTCACCGATCCACGGGCTGGGCTCGTGACTGATCCCGAAGCCCTGCACGGTGGTGGCCTTGTACTCGTACAGCCAGCTGTCGCTGTTGCCGTTGGTGATCGGGGTCCAGAAGTTGAAGCCGTTCGGGACGGTCGTGCCGGGGAACGTGTTGCCGCGCGAGTAGCTGCCGCTGGAGTTCGACCCGCGCCGGGTGTCGACCAGGTCGGACAGCCGGCTCGGGGCGCCACCGGCCTGGATCGCGATGTCGTCGAAGTAGCCGCGGAAAGTGCCGGTGTTGAGCGGCTGGTCGTAGGCGATGAGGATGCGGTCGACCGTCTTGCCGGCGACGTTGTCCCCGATCCGCGAGGTGACGAAGTTCCACTGGTCGAAGGCGAGGCCGGAGCCGTTGCCCTGGAAGGCGGGGTGCACCCGGACGCCACGCTGGTCGACGGCGCCGGAGTCGCGCAGCGCGGTGCCGTCGGTGAAGACGAGGTCGACCGCGACGTCGAGGTGCCCGCCGGACTGCGGATAGACCCAGTAGGACAGGGTGGTCGCCGCCGTGACCGGCAGATCGACATCGAAGACCCGGTTGTACGAGTACGACGAGGTCGCGCTCGTGTCGTTGCCCGAGTACATCAGCGCCGCCGAGCCGGTGTGCGCGGTCTCGGTGCGCGGCGCGCTCTCCATGCCGGTGAGCGCGCAGCAGTAGCCGCCGATGCCGGCGCTGCTCTCGACGCTGTTCTGCCAGGTCGGCTGGGGATCGCCGGACTCGAACCCGGTGACGAAGTCGCCCGGAGCGGCCGAGGCCGGTAGCGCGGGGGCGACCACTCCACCGGCGACCAGCACCGCGGTGGACAGACAGGCGAGGAATCTCTGCTTCATGAAGGCGACCTGCATTCCACTCAGGCGGGAAGTCCTGCCCAAGATATTGACTCATTTAACTTCGTGTGACAACGATGTCACCATCTTTTTCCGCCGTTGATCCGGAGGCAACCCTCGTGGCATCGCGACTCCCCCGGCTGGCTGCCGCCGCCCTGCTGACCGCCGCCACGCTGGTCGCCGGCGGCACCGCCGCCGAGGCCGCCGCCGAGCCGGTCGAGCTGGTGCACCCGTTCGTCGGCACGCAGAACTTCGGCAACACCTTCCCCGGCGCCAGCGCGCCCTTCGGCATGGTGCAGGTCAGCCCGGACACCGGCGGCCAGGGCGGCTACGACTACCAGCAGAACTCCATCTACGGCTTCAGCCAGACCCACCTGTCCGGGGTCGGCTGCGGCGTCGCGGGCGAACTGCCGATCATGCCGACCACCGGCGCCGTCAGCAGCGTCGATCCGAACGTCTACCGCTCGGCGTACAGCCACGCCGACGAACAGGCCACGCCCGGCTACTACCAGGTCGGCCTGTCCAAGTACGGCGTGAACGCCGAGCTGACCGCCACCGCGCGCACCGGCTGGCAGAAGTACACCTTCCCGGCCACCGGCGCGGCCAACGTCCTGTTCAACACCGGCAAGGCCAACCAGAACGTCTTCGACTCCGAGATCCACGTCGTCGGCGACCGGACCGTCGAGGGCCGGGTCCGCGCCGGCAACTTCTGTGCCGGTAAGGACGACCACACCGTCTACTTCACCGCCAGCTTCGACCGGCCCTTCGCCTCGTACGGGACCTGGCGCGACTCGACCCGCAGCCCGGGCAGCCGGGACGCGGGCGGCGCGGGCGGTAACGGCGCCTGGGTCACCTTCGACGCCAACACCGACCGCGACGTCGTGGTGAAGGTGGGACTGTCCTACACCGGAGTGGACGGCGCGCGGAAGAACCTCACGGCCGAGACCGGCAGCTCGTACGACTTCGCCGCGACCCGGACCGCCCTGCGCGCCGCCTGGGTGCAGCAGCTCGACGCCGTACGGATCTCCGGCGGGACGGCCGACCGGCAGAGCGCCTTCTACACCGCGCTGTACCACTCCCTGCTGCATCCCAACGTGGCCGGCGATGTCGACGGCCGGTACGTGGGCTTCGACGACAAGGTGCACACGGCGAGCGGCTACACGCCGTACCAGAACTTCTCGTTGTGGGACACCTACCGACCGCAGAACCAGCTGCTCGAGATGCTGACGCCGCAGGTCGCCCGCGACGTGGCGCTGTCCGTGGTGGCGATCGGACGTGACGGTGGCTGGCTGCCGCGCTGGGCGCTGGCCAACAGCGAGACCAACATCATGACCGGTGACCCGGTCACCCCGTTCCTGGTCGAGGCCTGGTCCAAGGGCCTGCTGGCCGGGTACGAGCAGGAGGCGTACACCCTGCTGCGGACCAATGCGCTGGGGCGGCCACCGGCCGGCTCGCCGTACAACGGGCGCAGCGGGAACGGCTACTACAGCGACCGCGGCTACGTCCCGTCCGGGCTGACGGTGGGCACGGACTGCGCCCACCAGGGCGGCGACAACGACTGCGTCCACCCCGCCTCGGCCACCTTGGAGTACGCGGCCGCCGACGCCTCGCTGGCGTTGATGGCCACCGCGCTGGGCCGCACCGACGACGCCCGGACGCTCGCCACCCGCGGACAGTGGTACCACAACCTGTGGGACGCCTCGATCAAGCACTTCCGGCCGCGCACCACCTCGGGCGCGTGGGTCACGCCGTACAACCCGGTCGACGCCGGGCACCAGTTCCACGAGGGCGGGGCGTACCAGTACCAGTGGCTGGTGCCGCAGGACCCGGCCGGCCTGGTGTCGCTGATGGGCGGACGGCCGGCCACCGAGAAGCGGCTGGACGACTTCTTCGCGTACCCGGAACTGCTGAACGACCCGGCCGGGACCGCGCGTACGGACTGGATCACCGCGCCGTACGACTACTACGGCAAGGCGACGTACAACCCCAACAACGAACCGGACCTGCTGGCCCCGTACCTGTATCACTGGGCCGGCGCCCCGGCCAAGACCGCCACCGTGGTCCGCGCCGCGATGACGCTCTTCACCACCGGCCCCGACGGCATGACCGGCAACGACGACCTGGGCACGATGAGCGCCTGGTACGTCTTCTCGTCCCTGGGCCTCTACCCGACCATGAGCGGCGCCAACTTCCTGACCGTGAGCAGCCCCCAGTTCCCGTCGGCCACCGTGCGGATCGGCAGCCACACCGACCAGGGCGGCACCCTGACGATCACCGCGCCGGACGTCAGCGACACCCGCCGCTACGTCCAGTCCGTCCAGGTCAACGGCCGCGCGCACAACGCGAACTGGCTCACCTGGGCAACCATCGCCCGCGGCGGCACCATCGCCCACACCGTCGGCCCGGCGGCGTCGGGATGGGGCACAGCCGCGTCCGACCAGCCGCCGTCGGTGAACAGCCCGGCATGCCTGCTGACCTCCGGCACCCAGTGCGGCATCGACGTCACCTCAGCCCGCAACACGGACGGCACCGCCACCACCGCGGCAACCGGCGAGGGCAACTTCGACGGCGGCGGCTGGAGCTACGACGCGGCCCTGCTGCCGGCGGCCGGCCCGGTGAGCTGGGCCGGCGTGAC
>NZ_JBEZGQ010000293.1:0-8622 GCF_040650095.1 Actinoplanes sp. NPDC048791
GCGCCGGAGCGCTCCGCGGTCAGGTGCTTGCCGGCTGCCGCCAGGTCGCGGCCGCCGCTCAGCACGCGGTCGGGGTCGAGCCACAGTTCTTCAGCCATTGTCGTCCGCCTCGCGCATGATCGCGTCCTGCCGGCGCAGCAGTGAGCCGAAGTTGTTGTCCCGGATGAACTGCATCGGGCCCGAGTCGGCCGGCAGGTAGCCGGACATGATCTGCTGCACCCGCTCCGCCACCTGCGCGGCCGCCTTCTCCGTGGTCGCGACGATCTTGCGGCCGAGCTCGGCCGCGTCCATGTCACGGTAGATCCGCCGGTCCAGGCGCAGGTCGATCAGCTGGCCCCGGGGGCCCACCGTCGCGCGGATCAGACCGTCCTCGGATTCCGCGGTGACCTGCAGTTCCGCCAGCCGCTGCTGGATGTCGTCCATTCCGGACCGGAGCCGCTGGTACTGCCCGTACACGTCGTCGAAGCGCGCTCGCAGCGCGTGGTTGGCATCGCGATCCGCCATGTCCGCCACGGTCGTCCTCCCCCGGCACCCGACCATCGATCGAGGTGACCCTACCGGGCGGCGCGACGCGTCGTGGTCCGGTAGTTTCACCTCCGCACACGGATGCGGGGCGACAGGGGTTCAGATGATCACGCGGGAGGACGCCGAGGAGATCGCCGCCGGCTGGGCGCGCAGCGAGACCGAGCGCCGGGGGTACGAGTGCCTGCCCATGGTCTCCGAGTTCGACCTCGGTTTTGTGGTCTGGACCAAACAGCCGCCGACCGTGCTGCCCATCCCCGGTGACGGCGCCCGCACGGTCATCGACCGCCAGACCGGCGCCCTGTCCACCTATCCCGGTGTCCCCGCCGAGGTGATCGCCGATCTCTACCGCACCCACCAGCCGGACGTGGTCGCCCAGCGCCGCACGGTCGATCCCGAGGTGGAGCTGCGCCGCAACGCCCGCCGCCGGCCGACGCCCACCACCGCCGCGCATCTGACCGTCGACGGCCGGCTGTTCATCGCCCGCGGTGCGAAGGGTGACCAGGAGATCGATCATCACCCGCTGGTCCGCGCCTACCTGGGCAGCCTGGAGCCGGGGCGCACAGTGCGCGGCACCGAACGTCACGCCGAGCTGATCGTGCTCTCCGACGCCCTGCACGAGGCCGACCGTCAGCGTGGTGAGCCGTTGACGCTGGATGAGGCGCGCGCGTGGTTGCGCACCGCCGACTTCGAGGCGTACTACGTCCGGGACCGGGGTGACCCGCTGGGCGCGACCGTGGCGCGGCCGTGTGAGTCGTGCATCCTGACGCTCGTCGACTTCGCGTTGCTGCCGTGGTCGCATCTGGCGTTTGTGGAGCCCTTCCGGCCGTACTCGGAGAACATCGCCCAGCCCGGTCGCTTCCCGGACCCGGTCGCCGGGGCCCTGGCCGACGCGGGCTGGCGCCCGATGCAGCCGGTGGTGGCCGAGGTGCTGGCCGACGGCATGATCGACGACGTGGTCAACGTGCCCGGCCTGCGGTTCCGGCACGTGCCGTTCCCGGCGGCCCGGGCCGCGATCATGGATTTCCCGGGGATCTTCTGCGGCCTGCGCGGCCCGGGGGTACGCCGCTGGGTGCGCTGGCTCAACCTCGAGCCCGTGGCGGCGGCGCACTCGGCGGACGTGCTGGGTGAGTTCGCCGAGGTGATCGGGGCGCCGCTGTTCCCGCTGGGCGTGGAGGCCAAGGGTGACGCGATCGTGGCGATCGACGAGCGCGGCCGGTTGTTCGCGCTGGACCAGGGCGGCGAGTGGTTCCTGGGCGAGACCCTGGACGAGGGCCTGCTCAGCCTGCTGACCGGTGACGGTCCGGCGGAACGGGTGCGCGACGACGGCACCTGGTAGGTCGTCAGCTCAGCAGTGGGAAGAGCTCCGCGCGATCGCCCAGGACTTCGCGGTCGTCGGTGGTGAGCTCTTCGCGGCCCGAGCACTTGAGCAGGGCTTCCGGCTCGGACCAGTAGTCCGGCAGACCGTCGCCGCCGGCGAGGCCGTCCACGGTGGACATCGCGACCGCCACGGCCTCGGGTGCCGGGTCGGGCGCGTCCGGCAACGACACGATCAGGTCGAGGTGGTGGATGACCGCCTCGGTGATCAGGGTGGCGATGAAGTCCGGGACGGGGAGCACCAGGTTCTGCGTACGGATCAGGCTTGCCGGGTCGGCCTGGCGGGCCGCGTACCCGGCGGCGGCGACCGTCTCGGTCCAGCGCTCGACGACGCCGTGCGGCCGGGTGAAGGCCGCGGCCGTGCGGCGGACCCACTGGGCGTGCGCGATGGCGCCGGTCTCACCAGCACCCGGGAACGACCGGAAGTAGGTGACGAAGTCGGTGTCGGGCGGGCCGTCGGCCGGAGTGGCGAACGCGACCAGGGCCCGCTGCGGATCAAGGCTCAGGTGCAGCAGCAGGTCGCAGATCGTCCAGCCGCGGCAGCCCGACGGCAGCAGCAGGTCGAAATCGTCAAGATCACGGACGACGGCCGTCACGCCGGCATAGGCGGCGGTCAAGGCCTCGGCGAGCGCGGCGGACGCGGGAAGTCCCATGACTCAGCACCCTGGCACGCCGCGAGCCCGCCCGCATCCAGAAGGCGCGGGCGGGGCTGCGGCGGTCGGCTCAGCCGAAGAAGTCGTCGAGGAAGCCCTTGTGCTTCTTACGGCCGCGGTAGTGCCCGTGGTGACCCTGGCGGTAGTGGCCGTGGTATCCGGCGCCGTACTGCGGCTGGGGCGCGCCATAGGGCGCTGCGGCAGGATATGCCGGCTGGCCGTAGGCGGGCGGCGGCGGTGCTGCATAGCCACCACCGTGCGGCGGCGGGGGCGGCGGCGGGGCGTAGCCACCCGGCTGCGGGGCGACGGGCGGGGCCTGTGCGGGACGCGGGGCGGCGGGCGCTCCCGGCCGGTTCCAGTTGGCCTCGGCCTCGAAGAGCTTCTCCAGCTCACCCCGGTCGAGGAAGATCCCCCGGCACTCGGTGCACTGATCGACCGTGACGCCGCTGCGCTCGTAAACCCGCATCTCGCCATGACACTTCGGACAGGTCATCTGCATCTCACAAACGGTACAAGGCTGTGTCTCCGTGTGGTGCCGTACTTGCTGTGGGTCTGCTGAGTGCTGCGCCGAGGGCGGGTGCCCAGACCAGCAGAGCGAGGGGGTAGAGCAGGTATCCGAAACGGGTCGTGGGCATCAGCAGGATCGCGGCCAGCAGGCCGTACCCGCAGAAGAGCGCGGCCGCCGCGGCCGTGCGCGGCGGCCGGCGGACGAGCACGACGGCGATCGCCAGGGCCACCGCGATCAGCAGGCCGATCGCGACATAACGACCGCCCGGCACCGCCTGGGTGATCAGGTAGCCGGGGAACGGCGACTGGGCCGGGCTGGTCACCAGGCCGTGCCCGAGCGGGAAGCGGATCACGTTCTCGACGAACGCGTTCCCGTCGACCAGCAGCGCGGGCACCAGCGTCAGGACCGGCAGGCCGAGCGCGCCGGGCAGGAAGCGGCGGCCGTTGCCGGTGGTGAGGGCGAGGACGGCCAGGACGACGACGATCGGCAGGGCGAAGAGCTTGAGGGCGGCGGCCGCGCCGACGGCGAGGCCCGCGGCGCCGTAGCGGCCGCTCGCGCACAAGGCCAGGGCCAGCAGGGCGAGAGCCAGGACCGGCAGGTCGTCGCCACCGGTGGCCAGGGTCAGGGCACAGATCGGGAGTACGGTCGCGAACTGCACCGCTCGCACCAGGCTCGCGCCCCGCGGCAGCAGCCGGATCGCCACGATCAGCGCGGCCGCGGTCGCCACCGCGAACCAGACCCGGGCGTCGGTCCACCAGACGTCACCGAAGGCGGCGCGCGGCAGGCCGAAAACGGCCATACCCGGCTGGTACGGCGCATACCCCAGCAACTGCTCACCCGGCGGCAGCGCGGCGATCGCCTCGGGCCCCAGGTACGGCGTCCCGGTGCTCGCCAGCCGCTCACCCATGTGCTCGACGACCAGCACTTCCTCCTGCGCCCGATCAGTACGCCCGCCGGCCCGCTGCACCGCCTCGAGCACCAGCGGCAGGATCGCCGTGCCGGCCCAGGCGACCCAGGTCAGCGCCATCCGCCACCGTGGCCGCCGCAGCACCAGCTGCCCGGCCACCACCAGGAACGCGCCGAGGTAGGCCCAGGCGGCGACGGCACCCCAGGCCCGGTGCGGCAGCAACGTCGAGGTCAGCGCGGTCACCAGGGCGAACGCGGCGGCGAGGCCGTACAGCGCGGCATCGGCGGCGAGGCCGTCCCGGGCCCGGTCGAGTCGCGCGAGCAGAGTCACGCGGGCAAGTGTGGCAGAGAAGATCTGCCCTGCCCGGGCGTCCGGCGCCGGGGCATCCGGACGACGGACCCGGCCGGGTGCAGTGCCCCGGCCAGCACACCCGGACGTCCGGCGGAACCACGCTGCAGCGTGGCCAGCAGCCGCCCGGAACGCATCGGACGCGCGAAGAGGTGGCCCTGCCCCGCGACACAGCCCAGCTCCCACAGCGCGAGACGCTGCGGCTCGCTCTCGACGCCCTCGGCGACGACCGTCAGGTGCAGGCTGCGCGCGAGGTCCACGGTCGAGCGGACCACGGCAGCGGCCTCCGACGAAGTCTCGACCGCTCGGACGAAGCCACGATCGATCTTGAGCTGGTGCACGGGCAGCCGGGACAGCACCGAGAGCGAGGAGACGCCGGTGCCGAAGTCGTCGAGGGCCAGCCGTACGCCGGCATCACGCAGCTCGTTCAGCGCCCGGTCGACGACGTCGAGCTGGCTCAGGGTGAGGGTCTCGGCCAGCTCGAGCACCAGCCGGTCGGCCGGCACGGCGTGCCGGGCGAGCTGGGCGAGCACGGCCCCCGGGAAGGTTTCGTCGAGCAGGCTGCGCGGCGAGACGTTGACCGCCACCGGCAGGTCGAAGCCGGCTTCGAGCCACATCCGGTACGCGGTCAGCGACTGCTCCAGCACCGCGTTCACGAAGCCCGGCAGCTGCCCGGAGCGTTCGACGGTCTGCAGGAACTGTGCCGGCGTGAGGTGGCCGTGCTGCGGATGGTGCCAGCGGGCCAGCGCCTCGGCCGAGATCACCTCACCGCTGCCGAGGTCGACGATCGGCTGGAAGTCCACGGTGAACTCGTGCTCGGCCACCGCGCGGGACAGCTCCCCGCCCAGCATGAGCCGGCCCACGTCGGCGGTGTCACGCGCGTGGGCGTAGGTCGCCGTCCGCTGACCGCCGCGCTTCGCCTGGTACATCGCCACGTCCGCGCGGCGCATCAGCTCCTGGACGCCACCGCTGCCGGGGGCCAGGGCGATGCCGCCGGCCGCCTGCACGGTGAGCTGCATGCCCTCGACCTCGATCGGCCGTTCCAGGCTGTCGAGCAGCACGGCCGCCCGGTGCGCGGCCACCGCGGGGGTGGGCAGTCCGGTGAGAAGCATCGCGAACTCGTCGCCGCCGAGCCGGGCCACCAGGTCACCGGGGGTCGCGGCCGCCTCCAGGCGGTGGGCGACCTCGCGCAGCACGTCGTCGCCCGCGGTGTGCCCCAGCGTGTCGTTGACCTCCTTGAAGTGGTTGAGGTCGATCAGCAGCAGGGCGAAGATGCCGTCGGTGGTCCGGGCCGCGAAGAGCCCACGTGCCTGTTCCAGCAGCTCGCGCCGGTTGGCCAGCCCGGTCAGCGGGTCGTGCGCGGCCGCGTACGCGTTGTCGGCGTTGATCCGCTTGAGCTCCGTGTAGGCCCGGGCGTTCTGCACCGCGGTGTACAGCGATGACGCGAAGGTCTGGAGCTTGTACTGCTCGGACTCGCTCAGCTTGACCGACTTGCGGAACAGCAGCCGCAGCACGCCGATGCTCTCGTTCGCCGGGCCCCGCAGGTCTTCCTCGATGACCGCCCCGGTCCGGGCGGGCGCTTTCGCGGCCGGTCCTTCGTAGGAGATCCGGCTGGCCGAGCCGCGCACCAGCCGCGGTGGCGTGACGTCGCGCAGCTCGATCTCGGCACCGTCGGCCGAGAAGAGCTCCGGAACCCGGGTCACGGCGGCGTGCAGGACCCCGGTCAGATCTGTGACGTTGAGCTGGCCGGTGCTGGCCGCCAGGCGCCGCCAGGCCTCCTGGTCCGACCGTTGCCCGATGTTGTTCTTCGTCGCGAACTGCAGGGCCAGCACCGTCGGCACCATGGCGACGATGAACTGGGCCTGCAGGGCGACCACGAGCACGATGAGGACCGCGATCGCGACGTTGGCCAGCCGGACGATGGCGACGACGTCCCAGTTGCGGGTGATGGACTGCCGGAAGGACGTCCGGCTGGCCATCGCCACCACGGTGTGGCCCAGCAGGTCGTCGACGACGGCGTAGGCCGCCGCGGCCAGGATCAGACCGGCGATGAGCCGGAGCTCCGGCCCGTGCTGGAAGCTCAGGTCGGCCGGCGGACGGATCCCGGCCAGGTAGGCGACGGAGGCGGCCGCGGTGGCGGCGATCGTGTTCTTGGCGACGTTGAAGCTGACCTTCAGCGGATCGCGCAGGACGATCTTGGCGATCAGGACGCCGATGGCGGTGCAGATCACGGCCACCGGTAGCGGCACGGTGGCGACGGCGACCAGGATCGAACCGGAGGTCGAGGTGAACGCCCGGTAGTCCGACCGGACCCGCAGCTCGATGAGGCGTCCGCTGGCCGACGCGATGATGACGGTCAGCGCGGCCAGGTAGAGCAGCTTGCCGGGTGGGATCGCGGTGAGCGAGTTGGCGGCCCAGATGAGGCAGGCCAACCCCCCGGACGCGACGAGACCGACATACAGCCGGAGCTGCCTGTCGGTCTTCGCGTCGTTCACTGCGAACTTCCCATGACCCCATGGTGACTCAAGGCCTGTACGGGCTGTCAATCCCTCAGTCGACATGAGTGACGGTTGCGGGGTGTCAGCTTCAGTGCCAGTCGGTCTCACGCATCTCGCAACTCCCATCTCGTGAATGCCGGGCGACCCATTGCTGGGCTCCTGCCGTGAAGAATTCTGCGAACTGCCGCAGCTCGTTTCCTGACAACAGGCTATGAACAGATCACGGAATGGGGAAGCAGGATTTGTCGGTCGTTTCACGAATTGCGAGTATCGAGAACTTTGTACCGAATGCGTAGCGGACGAATGACGCTCCGCAGTCGGTGGGTGAGCAAGCATTCCCGGCCCCGGCTCGGCCCAAACCCTCGCAAATGTCCTGGTGCACGGGGTGGCGGCCGCACTGCAATCTACTTCCCTGGCCCTCGCTGTGTCCCGCTGGAAAGCGCTCGATGGCCCAATTCACCGCGCGGAACGGATTGCGAATCAAAATGGCTACGCAAAGTTGGTGATCGCTGACGAAGCGAGAGGATCCGCGGGTTTATAAGGGACCGCACCGCCGCCCTCGATACGCTGTCCGGGTGACGAACGCAGCGAAAATGACGCATGTCGACGCCCATGGGGCAGCCCGCATGGTGGACGTGACAGCCAAGGACGTGACCGAGCGCCTGGCCGTCGCGGCCGGCCGGCTCAGCACGACCCCGGAAGTGGTCGCCCTGCTGCGCGGGGACGGCCTGCCGAAGGGTGATGCCCTCGCCGTCGCGCGGATCGCCGGGATCATGGGCGCCAAGCGCACCCCCGACCTCGTGCCGCTGTGTCATCCGATCGGGCTGCACGGGGTCACCGTCGACCTCAGCATCACCGACACCGGCGTCGACATCACCGCGACGACCAGGACGGCCGACCGCACCGGCGTGGAGATGGAGGCGCTGACCGCCGTGGCCACCGCCGGACTGGCACTGATCGACATGGTCAAGGCCGTCGACCCGGCGGCGAGCATCGAAGCCGTACGGGTGCTGCGCAAAGAGGGCGGCAAGACCGGCCAGTGGCTGCGCCCGCAGGACCGCCCGTGATCCGCGCCCGCGTCATCGTCGCCTCGAACCGCGCCGCGGCCGGTGTCTACGCCGACACCAGCGGTCCCCTGCTCGTCGCCGGGCTGCGCGACCTGGGCTGTGAAGTGGACCCGGAGCCGGTCGTGGTGCCCGACGGCGAGCCGGTGGCCGAGGCGCTGCGAGCCGCCGTCGCGGACGGGATCCAGGTGGTGCTCACCAGCGGTGGGACGGGCGTCACTCCGACCGACCGGACCCCCGAGGCGACCCGTCCGCTGCTCGACTTCGAGGTGCCCGGGATCGCCGAGGCCGTCCGCGCGTACAGCAGGGAAAAGGTGCCGTCGGCGGCGTTGTCCCGCGGCCTGGCCGGGGTGGCGGGCCGCACGCTGGTGGTCAACCTGCCCGGCTCGACCGGCGGCGCACGCGACGGCCTGGCCGTGCTGGGGCCGATCCTTGTCCACACGGTCGCCCAGATCGGCGGCAGCGACCATAAGCTCTCCGGGTGAGCGCAGACAGCATCCCGGTCGACTGGGACAAGGCACGCACGTTCGGATACGAGGCCGGCCGGGCGGTGGCCGGTCCGGCCGAGGACGTGCCGCTCGCCGGGGCTGACGGCCGTACCCTCGCTGATCCCCTGGTCGCGCTGACCGACCTACCCGCGTTCCCGACGTCGAGCATCGACGGCTGGGCCGTCCGGGGCCCGGCGCCCTGGCGGCCGACCGGCCGCGTGCTGGCCGGCGGCGCGGCGGACCCGCTCACCGCCGAC
>NZ_JBEZGQ010000294.1:0-8563 GCF_040650095.1 Actinoplanes sp. NPDC048791
CCCGGCCACCCCCAGCGCCGGCGCCCCGCGCACCGCCAGCGACCGGATCGCCGCGACCAGCTCGGCGACCGTGGTGAGCCGCAGCACGCGCACCTCACCCGGCAGCGCCGTCTGGTCGATGATCTCGATGGCGTCGTCCACCCAGTCGATCGTCCGCATGGGCGCGAGCCTAACCAAACAGCTCAGACCACCGAGCGGTCCGCGATCCGGTCCAGCACGCCGAGCAGGGCGTCCCGGCTCTCGCCGAGCTGCTCCCCGGTCCAGCGCTCCTCGACGGTGACCGTCACACCGGCGTGCGTGCGCAGTTCGGCCTTCACCGGGGTGCGCTTGGTGAGGGTGGCCGCGACGATCTCCTCGTACGGCAGGAACCGGAAGCGGGTCGCCAGCTCCTCCACCGGCCCGGACGTCAGCAGGGCGCGCAGCCGGTCCTTGCCGTTGTCGGTCGACTTGGGCGCGGGCACCAGGACCAGGCCCCGGTCCAGCAGCACCAGGTCGGTGTGCAGGCCGTCGACCTTGAGGTTGGCCATCGCGCCGATGATGTCGGAGCCGCTCGCGGTGGCCCGGCGCTCGACGATCGCCGCCGCCTCGACCCGGATGCCGGCCTCGGCCAGCCGGGCCCGGGCCTCCTCCAGCGTGGCCGGCGAGACGGCCAGCTTCGCGATCTCCTCGTAGTCCAGCTCGGCGCCGTGCGCGTCGACCAGCGTGACCGGCTCGGTCCACGAGTGCCGCCAGTACGCCGTGCCGGAACGGACCGCCGCCAGCGTGAACAGCATGTCCATCGCGCCGACGAACTTGCCCGCCGCCTCCTTGCGGGTGGCGTTCGGGTAGAACTCCTCGGCCAGCTCGCCCAGCCGGCCGGCCGCCACCAGGTCGAACAGGGTGCCCAGCCCCGGGTCCTCGGTGCCGGTGAGCCGGCCCAGTGAGCGGAACACCCGGTCCGCCTTGCGCTGCAGGCCCGCGGTGGTCGCGGCCGCGGTGAACTGCGGCCAGGGCAGCACCTGGCGGCTGCCGATGTCGACGACCTCGCGCTGCAGGGCGATGCCGGCGGTGGTGATCGAGGGCACCAGCATCGCGGCGGGCCGGCCGTCCACCGGGTGCGCGACCTGCGGCGCGTTCCGCATGAGGGCGATCCGCTCGGCCTGCGACGGGTGCGTGTCCCAGCGGGACCGGTGCTGCTCGGGCTGGTCGTCGCGCAGCTTGGCGAGCTCCTCGTGCCGGGCCGCGACGAGCCGGCCGAAGCCGCCGAAGAAGTCGTCCGGCGCGAAGCCGGCCTCCCAGCCCTGGTTGATGTACCGGTCGAAGTAGACGCCCCAGGCCGCGTCGATCACCGGCAGCTCCCGCAGGGCGGCGACGGCCACGTCCGGACCGGCGACCCGCACTGAGGCCCGGTCGGCGTCCAGCTCCTGGCGGCGCGAGACGGCGTTGTCGACCAGCAGATAGAGCCGGGCGTAACCACGGAAGGTCCAGCCGACCGGGTTCCACGGGCCGATCCGGCCGATGGTGTGCCCGATCGCGAGCCGCCCCCGGTACGCGACCGCGCCCAGCCGGGTGTGCTTGCCGGAGTAGTGGCCCAGCTCGTGCGCGACGACCGAGCGCAGCTGGTCGACGTTCATCGCCTGCAGCAGCGGCATGCCCAGGTACAGCCGCCGCCGGCCGCCGATCAGGCCGAGCAGCTTGGTGTCCTCGCTGACCGCGGCGTTGACCTCGGGCACCAGCCGGATCTCGTCGGGCGTACGGGTGCCGACCTCGTCGGCCAGGTGGTGCACCAGGGCCCAGAGCTCGGGTGCCTCGTGCGGCGCGACGATCAGACCGTGCAGCGGCTCCGGCTGGGTCCGGATCGCCCGCCACAGCCCGACGACGGTGGCGCCCACCGCGAAGAGCAGCGGCAGGCCGAGTTTGATGCCCACGCCGGCGTTGCCGACGGTCGAGATCCACACGACCAACGCCAGCACGGCGACGAGCTGGAGCAGGGCGACGACATAAAAACCGAGCAGCATGAAGACGGACGCGGCGGCGCGCAGCATGGTGTTTCCTCCCCGTGGCACCGCCCGTCTGCTCCGGACGGCGCAGGGAAGATACCGACCTCGATCTTCGCCCGGCAACCCCCTTCCGGGCAGGTCCGCGCGCGTCTACCATCCCGTCCGGAGCCGAGGAGGACTCATCGCCATGTGGCCGTTCAAGCGCGCCGGCAGGTCGGCTGCCGTCATCGACCCCTGCCTCGGCGACGGGACCGCCCGGCGGCTCGACGAGGCGGCCGGCCGCGGCGACTGGTCCACCGTCTCGGCCGTGCTGACCCCCGTCGTGGATCAGGACCTGCGCGCTTTCTACGTCGGGGTGCTGGCCGACCGCAGTGGACCGCAGCCATGGATCGGCAAGTGGCTCGCCGCCGAGCCCGAGTCCGCACTGCCGCACCTGGTCAAGGGCGCGCACGCGGTCCAGTGGGCGTGGGAGGCGCGCGGCAGCGGCACGGCGAGCACGGTCTCCGAGGAACAGTTCGCCGCGTTCTTCCACCGTCTCAAGATCGCCGAGGACAGCCTGGACGAGGCGGTGAGCCGGGACCCGGCGGACGCCACCGCCTGGGCCGAGCTGATCACCACGGCAATCGGCCGGCAGCTCGGGCTCGACGAGGCGGAGCGGCGGTTCAAGGAGGTCGTCGCCCGGCACCGCTGGCACCGGGCCGCGCACGCCCGGATGCTCCAGCAGAAGTGCGCCAAGTGGGGCGGCAGCGACGAACTGGCGCTGACGTTCGCCCGGGACACCGTCGACCTGATGCCGGCCGGCTGCTCGCTCGGCTCGATGGTGGCGGTGGCGCATTTCGAGGCGGCGCTGCAGGCCGACGGCAGCACCGAGGACTACCTGTCCCGGCCGGAGGTGCGCGCGGAGGTGCACGCGGCCGCGGACAAGTCCGTCGGACACCCGGACTTCCGCCGCATCCCCGGGCACCAGACCGCCGACGGCTGGTTCGCCCTGGTCTTCCACCTGGCGGGCGACCACGCGGCGGCGGCCGAGCGTTTCGACGCCATCGGTGACCTGCCGACCGAGCTGCCC
Organism: Actinoplanes sp. NPDC048791; assembly: GCF_040650095.1. NCBI lineage: Bacteria > Bacillati > Actinomycetota > Actinomycetes > Micromonosporales > Micromonosporaceae > Actinoplanes > Actinoplanes sp. NPDC048791. The sequence continues at coordinate 3,049 of NZ_JBEZGQ010000294.1, forward strand.
TGGGGCTACTACCGCGACGCCGGAAGGGCCTACGCGCGCTACCGCGCGAAGGCTTACCGAGCAGCCGGCCGCCCCTGACACTTAGTCTTTCGCCATGGCATCTCGTGATCCAGTCGCTGACCTGCGGCGTATCGCCTTCCTGCTGGAACGGGCGAACGAGGCGACGTACCGGGTGAAGGCCTTCCGGTCCGCGGCCGCGACGGTCGCCGCCCTGCCCGCCGCGGAGCTCGCCGAGCGGGCGGCCGCCGGCACGCTGTCGAAGTTGTCTGGCGTCGGCGATGTCACCGCCCGGTGCGTCGCCGAGTCGCTGAACGGCGAGGAGCCGGCCTACCTGCGGCGGCTGGCGGCCACCGAGGGCACGGATCTGCAGGGTGCCGCGGCGGCGCTGCGTGAGGCGTTGCGCGGGGACTGCCACGCCCACTCGGACTGGTCCGACGGTGGCTCGCCGATCGAGGAGATGGCGCTGGCCGCGGTCGAGCTCGGCCACGAGTATCTGGTCCTCACCGACCACTCACCCCGGTTGACCGTGGCCAACGGTCTGACCGCCGCGCGGTTGCGGCGCCAGCTCGACCACGTGGCCAAGCTGAACGACGCGCTGCCCGACGGCTTCCGGATCCTCACCGGCATCGAGGTGGACATCCTGGCCGACGGCTCGCTGGACCAGGAGGACGAGCTGCTGGCCCGCCTGGACGTCGTGGTCGGTTCGGTGCACAGCAACCTGCGCGACGACTCGGCCAAGATGACCCGCCGGATGCTGGCGGCGATCGAGAACCCGCACCTGGACATCCTGGGCCACCTGACCGGCCGCAAGGTGGCTGCGGCCGGCGCCGGCGACAAGGGGCACCGGGCCGGGCGGACCCGGCCGCCGAGCGACTTCGACGTCAAGAAGGTGCTGGCCGCGTGCGTCGAGCACGGCAAGGCGGTGGAGATCAACTCGCGGCCGGACCGGCTCGACCCGCCCAAGCGGATGCTGACCGTGGCGGTGGAGGCGGGCTGCCTGTTCAGCATCGACACCGACGCGCACGCGCCCGGCCAGCTCGACTGGCAACGGTACGGCTGTGAGCGCGCGGCGCTGTGCGGCGTACCGGTGGACCGGGTGGTGAATTCGTGGCCGGCCGACCGCCTGCTGGAGTGGACCGCCGGCCACTCCGGCGGCAATTAGGGGACGCACCGCGCCGGTGGCTCCCGTAGGGTCGGCGCGTGGGACAGATTGATGACCTCGCCAACAACTACGTCGACGAGTGGGCTCCGCTCAACCCGACCGGCGCGACCTTCATCGGCGTGGCCGGCCACGACGCCGAGCTCGACGATCTCTCGCCGGACGGCTTCGCGGCCCAGGCCGAGCTGACCCGGAGCACGCTGGCCCGGCTGGACCCGCTGGAGCCGGCGACCGAGTCCGAGCACGTGGCCAAGGACGCGATGCAGGAGCGCCTGGGTCTCGAGCTGGCCCGCTACGACGCCGGCGACATAGCCAGCGACCTCAACGTCATCTCCAGCCCGTTGCACGGGCTGCGGATGGTGTTCGACCTGATGCCGACCCAGGGCGAGGAGGCGCTGGCGAACATCTCGACCCGGCTCGCGAGCTTCCCCCGGGCGCTGGAGCAGTACAAGCGGACCCTGCTCGAGGAGGCCGCGCGCGGCAACGTCAGCGCGCGGGTGCAGATGGTCGAGGTCGCCGAGCAGTGCGACGCCTGGACAGATCCCTCGCGGGACAACTTCTTCCACCGGCTGGCCGACGGGCTCGGCGCCGACGGCACGCTCGGCGCCGACGGCACGCTCGGCGCGGAGCTGCAACGCAACGCCGCGGCCGCCACCGCCGCCACGGCCGGTTTCGGGGAGTTCCTGCGCACCGAGCTCGCCCCGCACGGCCGGGACAAGGAGGCGGCCGGGCCGGAGCGCTACGCCCGCGCGTCGCAGTACTTCCTGGGTGCGCGCGTGGACCAGGCGGAGACGTACGCCTGGGGCTTCGAGGAACTGGCCCGGCTGGAACGCGAGATGCGCGTGGTCGCGGGCGAGATCGCCGGTCCCGGCGCGAGCGTCGACGAGGCGGTGGCGGTGCTGGACGCCGACCCCGCCCGGCGCATCCCCGGCAAGGAGGCGTTCCGCGACTGGATGCAGGCGCTGGCCGACAAGGCGGTGTCGGCGCTCGACGGCACCCACTTCGACATCCCCGAGCCGGTCCGGGCCATCGAGTGCTGCCTGGCTCCGACCAGCGACGGCGGCATCTACTACACCGGGCCGAGCGAGGACTTCAGCCGGCCCGGGCGGATGTGGTGGGCCGTGCCGGAGGGCATGACCGAGTTCTCCACCTGGCGGGAGGTGACCACCGTCTACCACGAGGGCGTGCCGGGTCATCACCTGCAGATCGGCCAGACGATCTACCGCGCCGAGCTGCTCAACCGCTGGCAGCGGCTGCTCTGCTTCTGCTCCGGGCACGCCGAGGGCTGGGCCCTGTACGCCGAGCGCCTGATGGACGACCTCGGTTACCTGGCCGATCCGGGTGACCGGCTGGGCATGCTCGACGGGCAGGCGCTGCGGGCCAGCCGGGTGATCGTGGACATCGGCATGCACCTGGAGCTGGAGATCCCGCGCGACAACCCGTTCGGCTTCCACCCCGGTGAGCGCTGGACGCCCGAGCTGGGCTGGGAGTTCCTGCGGGCGCACACCCGGATGAACGAGGAGGTGCTGCGCTTCGAGTGGAAGCGGTACCTGGGCTGGCCGGGGCAGGCGCCGTCGTACAAGGTCGGCGAGCGGATCTGGTTGCAGGCCCGCGAGGACGCGAAGGCCCGTAAGGGTGCCGACTTCGACCTCAAGGTCTTCCACCGGCAGGCGCTCGATCTCGGCGCTCTGGGCCTGGATCCGCTCCGGAAGGCGCTGGCCCGCCTCTGACCGCTTGATCCACACCAGCCAGAACGGCCCGCCCGGCCTTCCACCGGGCGGGCTTTCTCATGAAATCGTCCGCATCGCGAGACGGACACTGTGTCCGTCTCACTACTCTCCGTGTCATTTTAGCGCTACGTAAGGTGTTCGTTACCGAACGGAGACAATGCGGGACGGCGCCACCGGCTTCCATTGTGGAACGCTTTCCTTGCTACCCAGCAAGCGCCGAACGCGCCTACGAAGTTCGTTCGCCGCGCTGTGAACGGCAACCCCCGAGCATTCTTTTCTATCCGTCCCGGTGCTGGCAGAGGCCGGTTTCCGCCGTGCGGTACAACCACCGCGCCCCCGAGGCGTATCCCCCGATCAGCCGAGCCAACTCTGACCCTTGGAAAGGGGTCGCATGATTATTTCTCGGATAGATTGACCCGGATCGGTGCGCCCGCTTGGCTACGGAGGGTAGCCGCCAAAACGGTCTATCGCGGATGCATGGCGGAGGAATTGGCAATGTCAGTCTCGGTGGACAACCGGCGAACCCGTACGCGCTCAGCGCTCGCGGCTGTTTTGACGGTCTTGATTCTTGTCCCGGCGGCGATCCTGTTCGCCAGCGTGTGGGGCACCATCTCCGACAAGCGCGACGACACGCGGCTGGAGAAGCAGGGCGTGGAGTACATCTCCGCCCTCGCTCCCCTGGTGAGCTCACTCGCCGAGGCGCAGTCCTCGGCCCTGGCCGGCGTCACGGCCGCCCCCGGCTCGCTGAGCGCCGCGATCAACGGCGTCGCGGCGGTGGACCAGCGCCTGGGTGACGAGCTGAACACCCGGGACCGCTGGACCGGCCTCAAGCAGAAGATCGACCAGCTCGGCAAGGTCACCGGCGGCCCGGTCGCGGTGTTCCAGGCGCACGTCGAGGTCACCGACCTCACCCTGGAGCTCTACGACACCGTGCGGGACAACGCCGAGCTGGCCCGGGACCCGGACAACGACATCTCGCACCTGCAGGAGGCCGTCGCGGTCGACCTGCCGGAATCCGTCGTGCAGGTCAGCCGGATGGGCGACCTCAGCCAGCTGGTCGCCCGGGCCGACGACAAAGCCCGCGCGCAGATCGCTCCCCAGTTCGGCGCGGCCGTGCAGGCCGTGGACTCCTCGGTCAACGAACTCACCGACAACCTGCAGGCCGCGGTCGACGACACCAGCAGCGTCTCGCTGAGCGGCAACCTGGTCAACGGGCTGGACTCGTTCCGGCGCGGGGTGGAGTCGCTGACCCGCGGCGCCAACCCGGGCGGCGCCCCGAACGCGGCCACCATGGCGACCGCGCAGAGCCAGCTGCAGACCTCGCTGGCCAACCTCTCCGGCATCGTGACCCGGGAGATGACCGCCCTGCTCGACGACCGGCTGGACAGCCTCGACAACGACATGATCGTGGCGCTGGCCTCGGCCGCCGCCGCCGTTCTGCTGGTCGCCGCGGCCATGATGGTGCCGCTCACCGGCAGGGGCCAGCGGCTCTTCCCGGCGGCCCCAGAGGCGGGTCCCCGCGATCTGAACGTGGGCCCGACCGGACCGGAGACCGACCGCACCGAAGCCGGGCACCGCGCACCGGCCTACGGCGAGGTCAACCCCACACGGCGGGAGCGATCCGGTGCTCTTCGGTAAGCTCCGCATCCTCGGCAAGCTGACGCTGCTGGTCCTGGTCCCGCTCCTCGGGGTCGTCCTGCTCGCGCTGCCGATCGTCGCCAACCGCATCGACGTGGCCGGCAAGGCCCAGGACACCGCCGACACGGTCCTGCTGGCCACCCGGGTCGGCTCGGCCGTCCAGGAGCTGTCCGAGGAGCGCCTGCTCTCGGTGGGCTTCCTGTTCGGCCTGGTCGGCCAGCCCCAGCTGGTGGTGCAGAGCGCCGAGTCGACCGACCGCATCCTCGCCCTCAAGCGTCTCGACCAGCCGCTCACCCCGCAGCTCAGCCGGGCCGTGGACGCGATCAAGCGGCTCGAGGGCACCCGGGCCAACATCCTGAACCGGACCATCCGCCCGGACCAGATCTCGGCCGAGTTCACCGCTGTGATCACCCCGATCCTGGACGGGCTCGACCTGCAGCGCGCGGCCGACCTCACGACCGCCACCGGCCGCCAGGTGTTCGCGCTGGACCAGGCGCTGCGCAGTGACGACCTGATCAGCCAGGCGTCCAGCCAGCTGACCGCGGCCGTGGCGACCCAGAACGCCGGACTGACCAACCTGTTCTCGTCCACCCTGCTGCAGCTGCAGTTCATCATCGGTGGCGCGCAGGCGTACTTCACCCCCGACCAGTACAAGCTGTACACGGGGGCCCAGCAGGCGTTCTCGGCCCGCGTGGGGGACCAGTTCTTCGCCCGCGCGGCGACCGACCCCGCCTCGGCGGTCAAGCTGCTCAAGCCCGACACGCTGTACCCGTCGCTGCTGTCCGTCATCGTGCTCGGCGGCTTCGTGGAGAAGCGGATCGCCGCCGACGTGGACGCCGCCGTGGCCGACGACCGCGAGGACGCCCTGCGCACAGCCGGCCTGGTCGGCGGTGGCGCGGTGCTCCTGCTGCTCATCGTCATCGCGTTGTCGCTGCTGATGGCCCGCGCGGTCGCCCGGCCGCTGCGCCGCCTGACCGGCTCCGCCGAG